>QGUR01000136.1 GCA_003242205.1 Chloroflexota bacterium
CCCGGGAACGTCGGCACACGTTTATTGCCGTTGCGCGTTCGGTATTGGGGTCTTCGATATTCAGATCGCCCTGCTCGCAGATCAGGGCGACATGCCGTCGCTGTACGCCATATTGTTGCGCGGCAAACCGCTTGAGATCGATATCCGGCTGCGGCGCTTCTTCATCGGTTTCGATACCCAGCACGCGCCGTCCGGAAATTTCAAGCGGCAGCGGGCGTCCCTTTTCGCCAACGTACAGGACGACGCGAACCATATCTGCCTGCGTGGTCGTCTGCGGCGCAGGTTGGGAAGATCGCGGGTAACCCACACGCTTCAAGATGTGCAGCGCTGGTTTCATCAGTTCCTGAGCCATGGCCGTTGATTACCTCATCCCTTCCGCGTCGATCATGAATACCATACGAACCGCTAAGCAGGCTAACAAGATATCTACTGTCTTTATGGTACGACAAGCCTCATGGCTCATCCCTTGAGAATTTGGCGATTGTTCCGGCCAGCCCGTACAATCGAAGCGGTACGAGGAGAAAAGAGCGAATGCACTTGAAGCGGGTGTTGTTCGCGGCGCTCGTGTGCCTGCTGTTTGGCGCAGGGCTTGTCTACGCTCGCGAAATTGAAGAAGGCGACCAATGCACCATTGGCCCGGACCGGCAGATCGACGGTAATCTGCTCGTTCTGTGCCGCACGCTGGTCGTCGAAGGACATATCACTGGTAATCTCATTGGCGCAGCGACGACGGCAGTGATCAATGGCCGGATTGATGGCAATGTCTACATGCTGGCCGGACAGATGGACGTTCACGGGACCATCGGCGATGATCTGCATTTCGCCGGGCTGGTGCTGCGCGTGCATGAAGACGCTGAATTCACCGCCGATGTCGGCGACCTCATCAGTCTCAGCCTCAGCACAACGCTGCTGCCGGATTCCCACCTGACAGGATCGGTCCTAAGCGTCGGCTATCAAACGATTCTTGAGGGCGACATCGCGGGAGAGGTGAACTTCTGGGGTTCCTCGCTAACGGTGAGCGGCGCGATTGACGACAACGTCTATGCTCAGGTCGGAGACGCCAACGCCGATGTCTCGCAACTGGAAACGCTGCTGATCCCAGTGCCACTGGAGATCACGCTTCGTCGCCCCGGCCTGACGGTCGAGCAGGACGCCCACATCACCGGCACACTGCATTATTCCAGCCCATCCGCGGCTGAAATCGCGCCCGGCACGCTCGAAAACGAGCCGGTTTACACGCCGGTCGTGGTTCAGCCGGATTTCGCTCAGATTGCCATCGGCGAACAGGATGGGTCCCGCGAGCTGAGCCTGTATCTATCGCAGGTCTTCCGGGAATTTCTGTCGCTGCTGCTGACCGGTGGCGTTTTGCTGCTCATCGCCCCACGATCAATTCAGGCTCCGCTGCACAATCTGCAGGCCCGGCCTCTGGTATGCGTGGCCGTCGGCCTGCTTTCGTTCGTCGTCTCGTTCGCCGCCGTCCCCTTCCTGATCGTGCTAACGCTGCTGACAATCATCATCATCTCGTTACTGCAGGTGAACGAACTGACGCTGACAGTCGCCGCGATCCTGATCATCGGCGACATCGGCATCGGCGCGGCGATTTTCTTCATCGTCCTGTTCGTATCGCGCGTGGTTTTCTGTCTGGCGCTGGGTCGCCTGATCGTGCGTTTCATCACGGGCAATAACGGCACGCTGCGCCAGGCGCTGTTGGCGCTGCTCATCGGCGCGGCGATTCTCGCCTTCGCCGCGTACCTGCCATCCTTCGGCTGGCTGCTGAACGCGCTGGCGCTGTTCCTCGGCCTCGGCGCGATCCTGACGACCGTGATGGCGCGCGCCGAAATACGGCGGGAAACAGTGCGCCCCGGCAGGCACATCACCGTGCAACCGCCGTCGCTGCCATACGGCTCCGACAAAACGCGTGTCGTCGTTCCACCCCCGCCGCCGATCATCGACACCAACCAACAGCCGCTGGGCATGGACAACCTGCCCGAAGGCTTTACCTGGTGGGATGACGACGATTAGACGATAAAAAACGCGCCGGGCTGCATGACAGAACCGGCGCGTCACACTCCGATAGCGTCAGAAATCAGAGGTCGTCCAGCTCACCGTTACGCAGCGAAATCTCGAAGGCGCGGCCAACGAGCAGCACGTACTCGATAAAGGCAGCGAGTTCCTCCTCGCTGACGTGTTCCATGACAGCAGAGAGGATTTCTTCGGGCGAATCGTACAGAATTTCGGTCGCCAGGCACGACATCGCCTGAATGACGGAATCGCGCGAGGCAGGTGGCTCCCCCTGCAGCAAACGGGTATACCAGCTTTCGATAATCGGATGCACCTGCTCGCAAGCAGAACCTTCGCCAAGCTGGTCGTTCGCCATGTCCTCAAATTCGGTTAGCCAATCGGGTTCGTTTGGCGGGTTCGGGTAATCGCTCATGGGAAAGACCTCTGGTCACGGGTTCGAGATGTCTGTAGTGTAGTCGCAACCGGCCTTAAACTCAAGCAACAAAGCAAGCCCCACGCCTGAAGCGAGACACCCACCGGCAAGCGCGCGGCCCAACTCAGGCTGTTACGCTTCCGGTGTCACGGTTACAATGACATGGCCCCTGGCGGCTCAGTTGTGAAAAGCAGAAGATATCCATGGCGGAATCCAACCGGAAAACAATCGGCATTATCGGCGCGGGCGTCGCCGGCATGGCAGCAGCATGGGATCTGCTGAAAGCCGGTCATCGCGTCACGATATTCGAGGCCGAGTCCAGCCCGGGCGGTCTGGCAGGCGGCTTCAAAGACCCGGCCTGGGACTGGTCGCTGGAAAAGTTCTATCACCACTGGTTTGAAACCGACCGCGACCTGCTGCGCCTGAGTGAAGAAATGGGCGTGCGCGACCGGATTATCTTTCCGCGCCCGAAAACCAGTTACTGGATCGACGGCAAAATCGTCCGTTCCGAAATTTCGCCATCGGCGCTGTTTCTGCCCCTGTCGCCGCTGGCAAAGCTGCGCTTCGCGCTGGCGGGCGCATTCCTCAAGTTCACGCCAGACTGGAAAACGCTGGAGCGCTTTACGGCCCACGAGTGGTTCCTGAAATATATGGGCGCGGGCGGCTATAACAAATTCTTCCGGCCCCTGCTGATCGGCAAGTTCGGCGAAGAGTATCAGAAGATCAATATGGCATGGATGTGGGCGCGCATTCATGCCCGCAGCCTGCGCCTCGGCACGTTTGAAGGCGGCTTTCAGGCGTTCCTCGATCTGCTGGCCCAGCAGCTTCAGGAACGCGGCGCGATCTTCCATTTCAACACGCCGGTTGAGTGTATCGAGACGCGCAACGGCCAACCGGCTCTCATCGCCGGTGGCCAGACGTACACGTTCGATCAGGTGCTCAGCACGTCGTCGCCGGGCCTGCTGCTGCGGCTGACGCCGGAACTGCGCGACACACCTTACGGTAAACAGGTAGCGGAACTGAAAAGCATGGGCGCGATTTGCGTCGTGCTGGCGCTGAAACAGCCGTTGCTGACGGACGGGACTTACTGGCTCAACCTGCCGGCGGCGACGACCAACAAACGCGAAAACACGTTCCCGTTCCTCGCGCTGGTCGAACATACCAACTGGCTGGACCGGCGGCATTACGGCGGCGACCACATCGTCTACTGTGGCGACTATGCGCCCCGTGACCACGAATATTTTACGCTCAGCGACGATGAACTGATCGAGCGCTTTATCGCCTCACTGCCGGTGGTGAATCCGGCGTTCTCGCCCGACTGGATACGCAAGGCGTGGGTCTTTCGCGCGCCCTATGCCCAGCCCATTCCCTATGTCAACCACAGCGAACGCATCCCGCCGCTGAAAACGCCGCTGCCCGGCCTGTACTGGGCCAGCATGAGTCAGGTCTATCCGTGGGATCGCGGGACCAATTACGCGGTCGAAATCGGCAGGCGCGTCGCGGGCATGATGCTAGACGAACTGAACCAGAGCCAGAACCGATGATCGTCGTCGAGCGTGCGACTGAAGAAGACCTGCTGCCGCTATTCGAAATCGACCGGGCAGCTGGCCACCCGGAGCGCGCGGCAGAACTCGAAGAGGCGGTAAAGACTCGCCGGGCCTATATCGCGCGCGATCAGGATACGCATCTCGGTTTTGCCGTCATCAAGCGCGATTTTTTCGGCTACCCGTTCATCGCGTTGCTCGTCGTCCATCCCGATTACCGGCGGCGCGGCGTCGCCAGCGCGCTCGTCGCCTATATCGAGAAAACCTGCCCGGCGGACAGGCTCTTCACTTCAACCAACCTGTCGAACCAGCCGGCGCAGGCATTGTTCGAGCGCCTTGGCTTCTCGCGCAGCGGGATTATCGAAAATCTGGATGACGACGACCCCGAACTGATCTACGTCAAACGCCTGAAGCGCGATTGATCGAACCGGCGACCAATCACCCGCCGGAGATGGAAATGTAGCAGGGGCGGCCTATTCTTCGACTTCGCGCTCTTCAACCATTGGCCGCACGTACAGCCACCAGTACGTCTCTTCAGGATACACGGGCCGCAGCGTCTCGGACCAGAGAAAGTCTGACGGCTCGGTGAAGCGCCTAAGCTGGGTGTCGCGCTGCGCCAGCGAGCGGTCAAAATCAACGTCGGCCATGTTGTAGCGGTTGAGCGCCGTCACAATCTCGTGCAGGATCGTTCGGCCCAGAGCTTCCGGCAGATAGGCCTCGGCGCACGCCTCCGGCGCGTCTTCACATTCAGCAAAGAAGGCCTCCAGCGAGCGCAGGCGCGCAGCCGCCTCGTCCCGGATTTTATCGCCGTAGTGGACGGCCCATTCCTTCCGCACGCGGTCATGCTCCGCTTCCGCCTCGGTGAGAATTGCCTTCTGTTCCGGCGTCATCTGGCTTTCCAGCGCCTGCAAGCGGCGCAACCGCAGCAGCAACTGGCCGATCGTCAGCGAGGGCATGTCCGCTGCGGTCGAAAACAGCCCGCCTCCGGCGCTGCCGTAGAGCCGGTCGCCACGCACATAATCTTCCAACCCCTGTGCCAGAACGCGCGCTTCTTCAAGGTCGCGATCCAGACTGTAGTTCACTTCAGCCATATACTTCACTCCGGGAATTAAGGTTGTAATTATAAACTTTATTATACTATGGCTTCAGATGCCCTAGCCGGAGGCTCATACGCTACTTATCTGGTGGTGTCTGTGTCGATACACCGGACAGATGGGCTTTGGCGCGGGCCAGCACATCCTTCGCGCCCTGATAGCCCATCATACCGATCGCGTCGTCAATCGGAACCCAGCGCACCTCCTCCATTTCGCGATCATGATTGGTTTCGCTGCCCGATTCGTAGGCCATCAGGAAATAATGCACCGCTTTGAAAATGCGCACCCCTCGCGACGTATAGATATATCGCTCCGGTTCGCCGAGCCGCGTCACGATCCGGGCGCGCACGCCAACTTCTTCCTCCACCTCCCGCAGCGCGGCATCCTCAAATGTTTCACCTTTACGCACCAGCCCTTTCGGCAGCACCCAGCGATGATAACCGGCGTCCTTGCCGATCAGAACTTCTATTCCCTCGCCGGCGCGCCGGTAGACAACGCCGCCCGCTGATACTTCATTGCGTGATTTCACCGCTCATTCCCATCTGTTGCGAAAGATATTGCAATTTTAACGAACATTCAGACCGGAGCGAGCGCCCGCAAATGAAAAGCCGAAGGCTGATGAACCTTCGGCTTAAGCAGTGCGCGAACGACGGTGCGCTGGAGGGAAGCCTGTAGCGAGCTTCCCTCCGTTACGGTACGAGGTCAGTTAATACGCGTGGCTGTCGCAGTCAGCGCCCACTGGACGTAAGTCCCCTCTCCGCCGGACGCCACGATCCGGATGGCGCCAGTCTTGGAGTCGAAGTTGACTTCGCGCGATACGACTACCTGGCCGCAGCTAAAGGTCTGGCCGGCAACGATAAAGTTGATGTGCTCGGTACCAATGCCGAAACAGCTCGCGCTGATCGTCAGATTAGCACGCCCGCCGGGAAGGGCAACGTTGGGATTCAACCCCAAAACGTCATAGGAAACAATATCTTCAGTGTCGCCGTCGGGATAGGAGACGAAATCGCTGATATTGACCGAACTATCAAGCGGCACGTTCAGTACGTAGTTCACATCGGGCGGAGCAATCTGAACCTCCCGAGTGGGCGTATAGGTTGCCGTGGGCGTGTAGGTTGCCATTGGAGTATAAGTCGCCGTCGGCAGTTCCGGCTGTTCGGGCTGCGCCTCGATGGCCGGTGTATAGGTTGCCGTTGGCTGCCCCTGCGGTGTTGCCGTTGGCGTCGTGGCAGGCGGCGGCGCTTGCCCGTCCGCCGGTCCCTGAACCAGCGGCAGACCGCTGCAGTTGCCGTACACGGTGATGACGCTGGCAGCGATGAAACCGGTCAGGCCCGGTCTGCGAACGGCATACCAGCCAGTGCCCGACTGACCGTAAACCTCGATCTCCTGCCCGGCGAAAAGCTGACCGACAATCTCGTAGTTGGTCCCCGGGCCGCTACGAATATTCACGTTGCTGGCGCTGCTCGCGCTGCACGCGGCAGCCAGACTACCCTGCCCGCCAGCAGGCGACGCAGGCTGCTGGGGCGACACCGGAACCTGTTGCGGCTGTGGAGCGCCCGACGGCGACGCCGGTGATAGCGGGGCACTGGCGCATTCCGCCTGTCGCAGCGTCACTGTGAAAGTCTCCTCAACCAGCGGGTCGAACGCGCCGATCGTCAATTCGTACTGGCCCTCGCCCGCCGGAATGGCCAGACACGCGCTTTGCATCCCGCCGCCAAGAATGGCGACCAGACGGCCATCGGGATCGCGCAGTTCCAGCACGAAATTCGATGGGGATTGCGAACCGGCCACTTCAATCGACAGCGTGCGCGCCGGGTCGGCGTTGACGGCAAAGGTCTGCGAAGGCGCTTCCGCGACCGGCTCAACCTGAACGGGCGCGTCCAGTGCGAGAGGGGCAACAGCCACAGCAGGTCGGGCATTCAGGGTGAGCAAATAATCACCCGGCGTGCCGCCGACCAGCAGGCTATAGGTCCCGGTTTCGCTTAGCCGGTAGTTGATGGTGGCTGCGCGCGCGCCCGGCTGGAAAACATCGCTTTCGCTATTCTGCAGCAAGGCCTGGCCGGGGCCCAGCAGCGTGAGCGTCGGGTACATGCCGCGAGAGACGCCGATGACGCTTGCCGTGATGACGTCGTTTTCACTGCCCTGAAACATATAGAACGACAGCGGCGCGCCTTCGGCCAGCGCCCCGGACGCCGAGTCGCCGTAAGTCAGTAGCGTGGCGTTTTGCGCCATAACAAAACCGGGAGAAAAAAGAGCACAAATCACTATTACACTTAACCAGCCAAATAACCGCTTCATGTCGCCTCCGTCTAGGATGTGTAAGAAATACTCAGGCGTTTATGCCTGCAGTACCTTCTTTATAGGCTAATACAAAGCATGCTATTAACGTGTAAAAAATGGGTAAAAGGTAGGGGGCGACTTGCATACGGCAAAACGACGCCCGCCATACGCCAGCGTTCGGTTAACGATAAAATGTGCGATTCTTAACGCGGTCTGAGATAGGCATATCCCCGCGGCTCAAGCCGGATGTGAAGCCGGCCATTCCGCGCGCTGATTACGCCATGATCTCCGGCGCAGTCTTCCCAGTCAGCAGGTTCGCCTTCCGCCAGCGGCAGTTCCAGCCCGACTTCCTTGTCGCCACCGTTGAAAAGCACGTAGATCGTCTCATCGGTGTAACGCCGGACGAATCCGTAGACCCGCTGCTCATCATCGAGCACAACGGTTTCCACAGTGCCGAGACGCAGCGCATTCGAACCGCGCCGCAGAGCGACGATGCGCTTGTAGAAGGCCAGCAGGTCTTCATCGAGATTGTCCCATGGCATGGTTCGCCTTCCGCTTTCGGCGTAATCGCCTTCCAGCCCGGTTTCCGATCCATAGTAAATCATCGGCGCGCCCGGATAGGCGAACTGAAAAGCGACCATCTGTTTAAAGCGCCGGCGGTCGCCCATGCAGGCCGTCATGATGCGCCCGGTGTCGTGCGAATCCAGCAGATTCATTTGCGCTTTCTGCGCCGGGCTGGGCGTGTCGCGCAGCCATGTTTGCAGGCGGTCATCCAATTCCGAGGGCGTTAGCTTGTCATAGGCACAGAAACCATGCAGCGCCCATGAAAAGCGGTAATTCATGGTGGCGCTGAACATATCGCCCAGAAGGTAGCGCGAGGCGTTTTCCCATTCTTCAGCGACCGTATAGTTGTCGGGTTTGATGCGGTCCAGCCGCCGCCGCCAGCGCCGCCAGAACTCGTCACTGTTGCAGCCCGTTACGTCCGAACGCCAGCCATCAACGCCCATGCGTGTCCATTTGCCGGTCGGGCCTGCGGGACCGGTGAAAAATTCCTCGACCTCCGGGCATTCGGCGAATTCCGGCATGTGTTTCAGCCCGTTCCACGATACCCAGTCCACCGGCCATTCAGTAAAGGTAAACCAGCGGTAATAAGGCGACTCTTTCGACTCGACCGCGCCAATTTCCCCGTAACGCCCGCCCGCGCCGAAATAAAGGCTGTCTACCGAACAGTGGTTGTAAACGGCATCCAGAATGATGCGAATGCCGCGCGCATGCGCCTTTTCCAGCAGTTCCTGAAAATCAGCCTCCGTGCCAAGCATCGGATCAATGCTCATGAAGTCGAGCGCGTCATAGCGGTGGTTACTGGGCGAAGCAAAGATCGGCGTGAAGTAAATGCACTCGATGCCCAGTTCGGCCAGATAGTCCAGTTTGTCGATCACGCCGCGCAGGTCGCCGCCAAAGAAGTCGCGGCCAAGCGGCGGATGCTCCGGGGTATCTCCCCAGGCCTTATACAGCGGTTCGTGGCCGTACACGCCGAACGCCTCGCGGTCATTGGTCGGGTCGCCGTTGGCAAAGCGATCGGGAAAGATCTGGTAGATAACCATGCCCTGCGCCCAATCGGGCGGCATACGCGCGGGATCGTAAACCGCAATCTGGTAAGGCGCTTGACGCCAGACGCCATAGACCGGCGTGTTGCTACCCTCATCCTGACGTAATTCGTACAGCCGTGATCCATCCGGAAATTCAAAGTGATAACGCACAATGGTCGGGTCCATCGGCATCATGACTTCGGCTTGCCACAGATCGCCCACCCGAGACATAACCACCCGCCACGACAGATCGCGCCGCTCGTCCGTAAAGACGATTTCAGGCTGCTGCCGGGATCGCTCAAGCGTTATCGTGACGGTACTGCCAACCGGCTGTGCCGGCGGCGGCAAATGAAACGCGCCCGAAGGTCTCAAACGCCGCGCAGCTTCAAGGCTGAGTACGGATGGCATAAATGGCTGCCTCCTCGTGAATGATCCGAAGAAACGGCGATTGTGCAATGATCGCCGGGTGAAAACAACCGTTTAGCTGGCAGGACACGGAACCGAAGGGGGCAACCGCTGTCCGGCGCAGAAGCCTGCTAACAGGCTTGTTCAGGGGAGATTGAAGTCGGGTGCGGCTGCGAAGGCTGGCCTGCGAGGTCGCAAACGAGCGCAATAAATGACAAAGCTCACTAATCAGCTTGACGCATCGCTAATAGGACAAAGTGGCAGTTCCTGTCCCGAACACAGGGTGGTACACTTTGGCATCTAAATAGAATATCGGGCGCCATCAACGTCCGGCGAAAGCAATACGACGAGGCATACATGAAGAAAATCTGCGTCATCGGAACCGGATACGTCGGACTTGTCACAGGGACATGCTTCGCGGATCTGGGCAATCAGGTTACCGCCCTGGACGTCAACGAAGAGAAGATTCGCGATCTACAAAACGGCATCATGCCCATCTACGAGCCCGGGCTGGCCGAAATGGTAGAACGCAACGTGCGCGCAGGCAGATTGTCCTTTACCACGTCGTACAAAGAGGGGCTGAAGGACGCAGAATTTGCCTTCATCTGCGTCGGCACACCTGAGGGCGTCGACGGCGAAGCCGACCTGCGCTACGTGCGCGCCGCTGCCGAAAGCATCGCCGAAAACATGGATCACCCGCTCATTGTCGTCAACAAATCGACCGTGCCGGTCGGTACGGGCGACTGGGTGGCCGACATCATCGCCAGCAAACAGCCGAAGCCGATTGATTTCGCTGTTGTAAGCTGCCCGGAATTTCTGCGTGAAGGCGTCGCCATTTCCGATTTCATGCACCCGGATCGCACCGTTCTCGGCTCCACCAACCCTCGCGCGATGGAAGCCGTAGCCCAATTGTTCCTGCCGCTGCGCGCGCCGATCATGATGACCGACCTGCGCACCGCCGAGATGATCAAGTACGCCTCGAACGCTTTTCTGGCGACGAAGATCAGCTTCATCAACGAAATCAGCATCATCTGCGAAAAGCTGGGGGCGGACGTCATCGAAGTCGCTCAGGGCATGGGCTTTGACAAGCGTATCGGCCCGCATTTCCTTCAGGCCGGTGTCGGCTACGGCGGTAGCTGCTTCCCGAAAGACGTCAAGGCGCTGGCCTACATGGCACAGACCCACGGCATGCACCCGCAGTTGTTGACCTCGGTCATGGAAATCAACGAGTTCCAGCGTCGCCATGTGGCGTTGAAGTTGCACGATCTGCTCGGCGAAATTCAGGGCAAGACCATCGGCCTGCTCGGGCTGGCGTTCAAGGAGAACACCGACGATATTCGCGAGTCCCCGGCGCTGGCCATTGCCCGGCATCTGCTGGAACAGGGCGCGCACGTCAAGGCGTACGATCCCGAAGCGATGGAAAACTCGCGCCGCGCCGTGCCAGAGATTGAAATGTGTCCCGATGCCTATAAGGTGGCCGAAAACGCCGACGCGCTGGTTGTCGTCACCCCGTGGAACGAGTTCAAGCAGCTCGACATGGTGCGCGTGCGCGACAGCATGAAGCAGCCGATTCTGGTCGACGGGCGCAACATATACGAACCCGATACCATGAAGAGTCTGGGGTTCATCTACCGCGGCGTGGGCCGTGGTTATGACGGCAACGGCATCGAGCGGAGCGCCGCCGACTAGGTTTCGCCAGTACAGCCACCTTCCCTATACGCATCCCGCGGCCCCTTCTCCTACTTGCTTGTAGGAAAAGGGGCCGTTTTTTCGCCTTTTCCCCGCTTGTATCGCATAGGGCTTTTTCGTAGCCGGGCCTGCTATGGACTGGCGTTTTAATCTGCTTGCGTATAGAACAAGAGTTCTATATAATAAGTCTATGCTAATTCAATCGACGCCCGACCCGCTTATTAAGATCGAGCAGATTGGAACCCTGACGGATTTCGAACCGGCAGGCGACCAGCCACAGCGCGAGCGCCGCCGTCCGTTTCAGGCGCGCAGTCTGGAAGACTGTATTTCGCATGTCGCTACGCCGGGCGGGCGCATGCCGGTGCTCAAGACGATGCTGACCACGGCCTGCGAGCGCAATTGCAATTATTGCCCTTTCCGTGC
>QGUR01000137.1 GCA_003242205.1 Chloroflexota bacterium
CATATTGTGCGCGCCAGTCGTGGGACAATCGTTGATCAGGCGCCATTGACGCATATTTGCACCAAACCTATACTCGGAAGTTGTGATTACGTATGTTTGACTGTATAACCAAATGAGCGCCTGCTTAATGGTAGTCCATGATGCCAGACCCGTTTCGCTCTGAACAGGATGACCTGCGTGACGGCTACCGCCCATCGCCCAACGGTGATGGGGCCTCGGCCGACATCACGGCCCGCGTCAGCCAGGCTCCCGTTGCGCCGGCTGTCGTCGCCAATTATAACCGCAGTTATAGCGTGCCTCCGCCTCCTCCGCCGCCGGTGCGGGGATCGGCGGCGCGCGATCGCATGCGGCGGCGGCGCGTTCGCCCGCGCAATAGGGGGAGCGAGTGGGCCTGGGTTGTCATTGCCATCGCGTTGCTGAGCGTCGTCATTATCGTCAGCATGAGCCTGACGCTGCTTCTGCGCGCATCTCAGGAAACGCCGGAGGTGATTCCGACGGCGATGGTGGCGCTGCCGACGCCGGTTGACGGGCGGCTGGATTTTAGCCAGATGATGGGCATCCGCGAGGGCCAGCAGATCACGCTGGATGATGGGCGTAGCATCGTGCTGGAGCCGTGGGATGGCGAATCGCGCTTCACCGTGTTGTTGATGGGCCTCGATCGCCGCCCTGACGAAACGGGCCTTGCCTATCGCACCGACACCATGATGCTGATCAGCCTCGACCCGGAAACGGACCAGATTGGCGTGCTCAGCATCCCGCGCGATCTGTATGTGGAAGTGCCGGGTTACGGGCAGCTTCAGCGCATCAACTCGCCGATGGTGCTGGGCGAGCTTCAGCAGCCCGGTTACGGGCCGCGTCTGGCCATGCAGACGGTCCAGTACAACCTCGGCATTCGCGTGCACGACTACATTATCGTCGACTTTAACGCTGTCATCACCCTGATTGACCACATCGGCGGCATCGAGATCGACGTGCCGTACGACATCAACGACCCGCAGTACCCGAATATGTGGTATGGATACGATCCGTTCTATATCAAGGCGGGGCGACATCTTATGAACGGCGCGACGGCGCTAAAGTACGCGCGCACGCGCCATGGTTCCAGCGACTTTGAACGGGCCGAGCGACAGCAGCAGGTGTTGTACGCCGTGCGCGACCGTATCCTCAACAGGGATATGCTGCCGCAGTTGATCGTCCAGTTGCCAAGCCTGATGGCGCATCTCAAGGACGACCTGTATACCGGCCTGACGATCGACCAGATTATCCAGCTTGCGTGGTATGCCAAGGATATTCCGCGCGAGAATATCCGCACTGGCGTGCTCAGCCGTGGCTACGTGATGCCCTACACGACGCCGCAGGGTGCTTCCGTACTCATTCCCAATCGCAGCACGATTGGCGAGTTGATGGTCGAAATCTTCGGGCCAAACTATTCCCAGTAGATGCATCACCCGGTAATGAAACAGCGCGCTGCCTGATGCTCAGGAGCGCGCTGTTTTTTCTCAAAGAAGCCTGCCATGCCGTGTGAGCGGGGTTTTGAACCTGCTTTCGCAGGGTGGAAGCTCACCTGACTTTGGGGTCTTGGCCGGAGCCTATCACCTTGCAGCCAGACGGCAGCTTCCCTAGTTTGGGTGTTGGCTCAAAACGGTTGGCGCTCGATCACGCACACAGCAGGTTAACCTCTTTATACCAGCCGCCTCCGGGGGTGTAAAGGCTGAATTCACCATAACAATCGTCATCGGTGAGTTCAAGGAGATGATCATTAATCCGGTTCCGGGATGAGGCGCGGAGCGCATTGCACGCGGTATGCGCGCTGTGGAAACTGCGTTGTCAGAGAATGATATCATGCTATTATTTTTCTGGAATGCTGACCAGACTTCGAGGAGAACCGTATGCGCGTTCTGAGGCTAGCCGGAATCATCATTAGTTTTGTTCTTCTCGGTCTGGCATTTTCACAGGATAGCCACGCTCAGGAAAATACCTGTACGCCGCTGGTAGTTCAGGCGCTACAGGAAGTGAGCGCTAACTGCGGCGGGTTGGGGCGCAATGTCGCCTGTTACGGCTTTAACCGGGTGGATGCGACCTTCACTCAGGTGATGGCCGAAGACTTCTTCAACCAGCCTTCCGACCGCTCGGAGCTGGCGTTGCTGACGACCGTGCAGACCGCGCCTCTGGATATGGCGATCAATCAGTGGGGCGTGGTGGTCATGAACATGCAGGCCAACTTGCCTGATACGCTTCCCGGTCAGGGCGTGATTTTCCTGCTCTTCGGCGATATTCAGCTTGCGAACGCCTCAACCGTTGACGCGAACGACGCAACGCCGGTTGAGGTGACGGTTGCGACCAGCACCAGTGTTCGCAGCCTGCCCGTGGAAACGGCCAATGTGATCGGGCGGGCTACTGCCGGCTTGAGTGTGACCGCCAATGCGCGCAGCGCCGATGGCGCGTGGATACGTATTTTCTATGAGTTCGCGCCTGCCTGGATCAGCCGAGATGCGCTGGCCCCGGCGGACGGGCTGGATGCGCTTCCGGTCGTGGGTACTGAGCCGCGCGCGCCGATGCAGGCGTTTTATTTCCGCACCGGTCTGGGCAATCCGACTTGCGTGGGCGCGCCTCCGCCCTCGCTGGTGCTGCAAAGCCCGCAGTTCATGACCGTCAATTTGAATGCCAACGGTGCGGAAATCCTGCTCGGATCGACCATTGTACTGACGCAGCCAAACGCCGAGTACATTCAGATTATCGTGATCGATGGCGAAGTGCTTGTCGAGGAGAACCTGCTCGTTCCCACCGGCTATACCGCGTTTGCGCCGGTTGATCCGGTCACGGGTCAGGTGCTCGGCCCGTGGGAGGGGTTGCGCCCGCTGACGCCCGAAGAACTGGCGCAGTTTATGTTTCTGGAAGAGATTGACCCGGCGCTGTTGAATTACCGGATCAGAGTTCCCGGCAGTCCGCAAACGCCGCTGCCGCCGGCGCCGGTTTCGCCCGCGCCGCCCGCTATTCCGACGCCGGCCAGCCCGGTTGACTGCTCGGCTTTCCGGCCTACGTCGCCAACCGATGGTTTCGCCTATGGCAGCAACACCTTCTACTGGGATCCGGCTCCTGGCGCGACGAGCTATCAGGTGAACATTTACGACGCGGATGGCGGCCACATCGCTTCCTATATGGCTCTCGCGCCGGACACCAGCCTCACGGTGGACATGAGCGATCCGCAATTCGGCAGCGGCTTCAGTTTTAGCTGGGAAGTGCTGGCGTTGTCGGATGGTGTTGTGGCGTGTGCCAGCGAACGCGTGTTGAACATGCGTGAAGCGCCGCCTGCTCCCCCGCCACCGCGGCGCGCAGATGACGAGGGCGAGGAGACGCCGCCACCTCTAGAGGAAAACCCCTCATTTAAGGGGGGAAAAAACCGGCCCCGCCGCGTCTTTGTCATTCGGGCAAAGCTCGCGGCGGGGCCGGTCGTATAGGGCTTTAATCTGGAGCGTTTGCTTCAGCAGTCGCAGCCTTCAGGGCTGCGGCTTTTTCTCCGGCTCCAGCACGACGCGGATATGCAGTTCCTCAAGCTGGCTCGGTTCTGGCACGGAAGGCGCGTGTGCCATGATGTCCGCGCCGGACTGCGTTTTGGGGAAAGCGATCACCTCACGGATATTCGGTTCGCCTGCCAGCACCATCGCCAGCCGGTCGATGCCGGAAGCGATGCCGCCGTGCGGCGGCGTACCATACTCGAACGCTTCGAGCATGTGGCCGAATTGCTCCCGCGCGCGTTCCATCGTCTGCCCGATCAGCGGGAAGATCTTTTCCTGAATGGCGCGGTCGTGGATACGAATGCTGCCGCCTGCGACTTCGTAGCCGTTGCAAACGAGGTCATACTGGCTGCCGCGCGCCTTGCCTGGGTCCGTATCCAGCAGGGGAATATCTTCCGGAACCGGCAAGGTGAACATATGCTGCGACGGGTCCCAGCGCTGTTCTTCCTCGTTCCAGTGGAACATCGGGAAGTCGATCACCCAGCAGAACGCGATCTGTTCCGGATCGGCCAGCCCCAGCCGCTCGGCGATATGGCGGCGCAGGCGGTCGGTGACGGCCCAGACGACTTCGCGCGTGTCGGACATGAACAGCAGCAGGTCGCCCGGCTCGGCCCCCAGGCGCTCGAACAATTCCGCCTTCTGCTCGACGGTGAAGAACTTGCCGATGGGGCCTTTGACCTCATCACTCTCGTTGGCGGGCAGGGCCATCCATGCCAAGCCACGCGCGCCTTCGGCTTTCGCCATCTGCTCCAGTTCTTCGGTGACGCGGCGCAGCGCGGTTCCGCTTAGCTCTCGCGCCATGCCGGGCGCGCGCAGCACGCGAACCGGCTTGCCTTCGGCGGCGTTGTTCACAAAGACCGGGAAAGCGCTTTTGCCGGCGATGTCGGTCACGTCGACGGCTTCGATGTCGTAGCGCAGGTCCGGCTTGTCCGAGCCGTAACGATCGAGCGCGTCGTAATATTTCAGGCGCGGGAAGGGCATAAAACGCGGCGTCTTGCCCGCGACCTTGATCGTCAGCTCGGTCATCAACCCTTCGATCAGGTCCATGACGTCTTCGCGCTCGACGAAGCTCATCTCCAGATCCAGTTGTGTAAATTCGGGCTGGCGGTCGCCGCGCAGGTCCTCATCGCGGAAGCAGCGCGCGATCTGGAAATAGCGCTCGTATCCGGCAACCATCAATAACTGTTTGAGCTGCTGCGGGCTTTGCGGCAGGGCGTAAAAATGCCCCGGCAGCAGGCGGCTTGGCACCAGAAAGTCGCGCGCGCCCTCCGGTGTCGTCTTGAACAGAATGGGCGTCTCGATTTCGACGAAGCCGCGTTCGTCCAGATAATCGCGTATGAATTTGACGATTTTGTGACGCAGCACGATGTTGCGCTGCATTTGCGGGCGGCGCAGGTCGAGGTAGCGGTATTTCATCCGCACGACCTCGTCGATCTTTTCATTTTTGTTGATGTAGAACGGCGGCGTCTTGGCGCGGTTCAGGATTTCAAGCTCTTGGGCTGCGACCTCAATTTCGCCCGTTTCCAGTTCGGGATTGGCCGTGCCTTCCGGGCGCACGCGCACCACGCCTTTGACCTGTATCACATATTCGTTGCGAACCTCGCTCGCCGTCTGGTGCGCCTGTGGAGCAGTTTCCTGATTGACGACGATCTGAGTGATGCCCCAGCGGTCGCGCAGGTCGATAAAAATAACGCCGCCCTGATCGCGGCGGCGATGGACCCAACCCGCCATGACCACTTGCATGCCGTCGTCTTTCGGCCGCAGTTCACCGCAGTTATGCGTTTTCAACATCTTGCTGCTGCTCCTAGCGAAAGGGTTCGTCGATGCCAGTGCCTGTGAAGGATAGCACGACCGTGGTCAAGAATAAAGAAGGAGCCTTGATGCAAGGCGAAGGCCGCTTGCTTGACACGTCCGGGCGTCGTTCGTATTCTATGGGCAGAGTCAGTCGTTCATTATGAGGCCGTAAAGGTTATGTCCGACCTGCGACAAATGCCCATTTTCTCGTCACAGCCGCTGGCGCCGGAAGACATAAACCGCCACACGGCGTTGCGCGATACGCTATCGTTCTTTCAAGCGCAACTGATGCGCGAGGGTAAATCCGAGCATACGATCAAGGCGTTCACTGCGGATTTGAATCTGCTCGGTTCTTATCTTGGCGACGAGACGCCGCTGGGGGACTTCACAACCAGCAAGCTCAACGATTTCCTCAACTGGCTCGAAAACGGGCGGGGCGTTCCATGCAGTCGCAAGTCATATGCCCGCCGGGTGACGACGCTCAAGGTGTTCTTCAAGTGGCTGCATAGTATCGGCGCGTTGGGATACGACCCGGCAAAACCTGTTTTGCAGCGCTCCGGCCCTGCGCCACTCTCGGAAGTGCTATCGCCACGGCAGGTAGAGGCGGCGCTGGCTTATACCGAACGCGAGCGCCATGCCCGCAAGCCCGACGCCAGACCGGCGTTGCTGTTCCGGCTTTTGCTGGAAACCGGCATCAAGAAGAGCGAGACCATGCGCCTGACGCCGGAAGACTTCAACCGCAATAACCCGCAGCGGCCGATTTTGAACGTCCGCCACAAAGGTGCAAAAGGCGTTTATAAGGAGCGGCGCATCGTGCTGCCGCCCGATATACTGCCGTTGCTGGATGAATATCTGGCGCAGTGGAAACCGAAGGACGTGATTTTCGACTGCACCGCGCGCAATCTGGAATACGTGCTGGAAGATGTCGGGCGTGGGGCCGGCATTCCGTTCAAGCTCTCGTTCGAAATCATGCGCTGGACCTGCGCCGTACGCGACTATCGCGCCGAGGTTGAACCGACCGACATCCGCGACAAACTGGGATTGAGCGCCGTGAGCTGGAGCGAGACGTTCAGCAAGGTCAAGAAGCTGACCGAACGGCAGATGCAGCAGGAACTGGCCGAAGCGGCGGCCGCCGGGCTGGATCAGTCCTCATCCTGACTGGTATTGCGTTTCTCTACACGATACAGAGTCGACAGCGTGATCCAGATCACCAGCGTTGCGCTGAGCGCGAGCAGCCACGCGCCCGCGCCGACGGCCATGCCGACGGCAGCGACAGCCCAGATGCTGGCGGCGGTGGTCAGTCCGTATACGTCACGGTCGCCTTTTAGAATGGCTCCCGCGCCGAGGAAACCGATACCCGATACGATCTGCGCGGCCACGCGGCCGGGATCGCCGAAGACAAATCCTTCAATCGAGAGAATGGTGAACACGCATGACCCTATGCCGACCAGCATGTGGGTGCGTAACCCGGCAGGGCGGTCGCGCCGCTCGCGCTCCATGCCGATCAACATGCTGAGGAACCCTGCCAACAGGATGAGGAAGAAGGCTTCTGCTTGGTCCACCAGAGACATGGGTCATCACTTTCATGATAAGCGTTACGCATATTTGCGTTCTACTCTAGCGTAGAAGTGTGCCGGACGCCATGTAACTTTTTGTGTAATCTTTTTGTTTAGAAAACGGCCTCCGCCGAAAACCTTCGCAGGCTGATCGGGGAGGCCGCTCTCCGGTTTGTCGCCGTTCAAACACTAAACGATATTCAGGAACCCTCCCGCCAACTGGCGGTCCACCCAGCGGGAGATAAACGGATAGCGATAGTCGCGGCCGTTGTAGGTTTCGATGGTGGCGATTGTGCCGTAGAGCAGGCTCGCCAGCGGCATCAGCGCCGTCGCCAGCAGCAGCGCGATCCCAACCAGCCCCCACACCGGCACCAGAATGAAGCCGATGAGCACGACCATCAGCAGCAGCGCGATGACGAGGCCAACGGCCCACACCGTGCCGCCGACAACCAGCAGCAGGAACGCGCCGATGGTGCCGAAGAGCTGTAGCACAAATGCCTGCAGCGCGTGAAAGGCGACGTAATCCGAGCGCTTGCGAAACAGGAAGTAGATGACCAGCGGGATGAAGACGCTTACCGGGACGAGCGTACCCACGGTGATGACCGAAATAATGGCCGTGATCCAAATGCTGCCATGGGCGACGGCGGCCCATAGCTTTTCGTCATCGGTCACGCGCAAGGTGCTGTAGCTGCGAGGTATTTCGCGCCGTTTCGGTTTTTCTTCGCGCGGGCCGCGGTATCTTTCTTCGTATTCGCGCACAACCGCGTCGGCGGCAGCGCTATCAGGGCTGGCCGTTGAAAGGCGGCTAACCCGGTCGGTGTCATTCGCATCGTTCGTCAGTTCCTCGGACATCCAGGCTACCTCATATGAACGTGGCTCCGGGCGTTGCGCCCACTTCACTATACCACCTTATACGCAGGCGATTTTCGGAAGTTGCAGGGCAATTTCGCTGTGGTATACTGCCGCGCTATGCTCAGAGAAGACTTCACGCTCACCAAGCGCCAGCTTGGCCTCCTGCTCATCATTATCGGCGTCGCCGGTTTCGCCGCCATTCTGGCGATTGACATCATCGACGTAGGCCGCGAAGGCGGCATTGGCCCGGCACAGCGGATGGCCCTTGGCCTGATGGCAGCGCTTGCCCTTGCTGGCCTGACCCTGCTACCGATCACAGACACACCCGCCTGAAATGACCGATCATGCTCTTCCTGCCAGCGCGTCGAAGGCTGCGACGAAGCCGCTGGTAACCGTTCACCGCGTTCTAATGGCGGCAGCGCTGCTGGTGCTGCTGGGCTATTTCGTCGTTTATGTCGCCTTCGCCGCCAATCTGATGCAGTTTCCGTTCGACTATGATCAGGGCGAAGGCTTTGAACTGGTCGATACGATCATGTTCAGCCAGGGTCAGTGGCCCTACCAGGACACGAACGTTTATCCGTTCTATTCCAGCAATTATCCGCCGCTGTTTCACGTCATGGCCGCCCCGTTCGTCTGGTTTTTCGGCCCGGCGTATTGGTATGGACGGCTGCTCGGCTTTCTCGGCACGCTGGTGACGGCTGCGGCAATCGGCTATGCTGTTCACCGGGAAACCGGGCATAGGCTGGTTGCCGTGCTTTCCGGCCTCGCGTTCCTCGCTTCCAATACGATTTATCATATTGGTCCGCTGTTCCGCCAGCATATGACGATGGTCATGTTCGAAACGCTGGCGGTTGTCGTTCTCGCTCACGCCAACGAAATCGAAGACCGTGGGCGCAGGCGGCGGGCGCTGGCGCTGGGACTGGGCCTCATTCTGTGCGCCGGTTTCACCAAACAACTGGCCTATGCGACCGCAATCGCTGCGCTGGCGTTCCTGTTCATCCGCAATCCGCGCCGGGGCATTGTCTGGGGGATGGGATTCGCGGCGACCGGCGTGTTGATTTTTCTGGGCATCAACGTAGCCACGGATGGGCAGTGGTGGCTGCAAACGATCACCGCCAACGTCAACGACTTCATCCCCGATCAGACGGTTGGGCTGTTCCGTCTATGGTTCAGCCTCCATGGCTTCCTGCTGGTTCCGGCGGCCCTGCTGGTTATTTACGAGTTCTATTTTGACCGCCTGTCGATTTATGCGCTCTGGTTCGTCGCGGCGACGGCGAACGGCATTCTCTCCGGCAAGTGGGGGGCGGGCGACAGTTACTTTGCGACCGCGATTGCGGCGTTGTGCCTGTTGAGCGGCATTTTCATGGCGCGAACGTTGCAAGGGCAGTGGCGTTTCCCCTCCAACTATCTGTCTCGCCTGCTGGTCGATCCCTTCCGGCGTTTTGGGAAGGGCATCGGGACGGCTGCGCTGGTTGTCGTGCCGTTGCTTTATCTAGGTTATGGCCGCGCGGTGCTGCACATGCCGACGACCGGGCCGGTGTTTGGCCCGATAGCGCAGTTCCTTGGGCTGGAGGCAAACGCGCTCAACGGGTTTTACGACTCGGCGGGGCGCATTGCCGGCGGCTATGCCGATATCGGCCATTTCACGACTGAAGATGATATCGCTGCCGGGTGGGAAATCGTGGAATTGGTGCGCTCGGCCGAAGGCCCCGTTTTGAGCGAGGAAGCGGCTTTCAACCTGCACGCCGGAAAAGATGTGATCACCAACCCGACACAGCTTCTCAATCTGGCAGGGAACGGCATGTTCGAAAGCGACGGCTTGCTGAGTATGATCCGCAATCAGGAGTTTGAACTGCTGGTTCTGCGCGCGCAGTTTTACCCGCCGGACATCCTCAAAGCGATCGGCGAGTACTACCGGCATGACGATGCGATCGAGATGAACGGGTTTGAATACCTGATTTTGCGACCTAAAAGCGATTTGAATCCCTGAGGCCGGTTTGCGCGATTCGCTTGCGATATTGACCGGTTCTCAGTACCCTCGGCTCCGAGTACCAAGGAGCCGTTTGCATGACCACCGCCTACGTTACCCATCCGCGTTACGCCGTACACGACCTTGTCGGGCATCCTGAACATGCAGGGCGCATTCGGGCGGTATGGCAGCGGCTGGAGCAGGACGGGCTAGCGGCCCGCATGCGCCGTATCGACCCGACGCCTGTTTCTCTGGAACTGGCGCTGACGGTGCATACACCGACTTACCTCGAACTGCTCAAGCAAACGGGGTCGCTGGAACGGGTGGTGCGGCTCGATGCCGATACCTACTGCGGCCCCACCAGTTTTGACATCGCGCGTCTGGCCGCGGGCGGCACGGTCGATGCGGTGGCGGCGGTGCTGGGCGGGGAAGCAGACAACGGTCTGGTGGTTGTGCGCCCTCCCGGACACCACGCCATGCCGGACCGGGCGATGGGATTTTGCCTGCTCAATAATGTGGCGGTCGCGGCGCGCTACGCGCAGCGTCTGCACCACATCGAACGGGTGCTGATCGTTGATTATGACGTGCATCATGGCAACGGCACCGAAGCGATGTTCTATGATGATCCGAGCGTGTTGTACATCTCCATTCACCAGTGGCCTTTGTATCCCGGCACCGGCATGGTAAGCGACACCGGCGTCGGCGCGGGGGAGGGCACGACGATCAATGTGCCGGTTCCACCCGGACACGGCGACGGCAACTACGCAGCCATTTTTGAGCAGGTGGTGTGGCCTGCCGCGATTCGGTTTCAGCCGCAACTGATTCTTGTGTCGGTGGGATATGACGCGCACTGGTCGGACCCGCTGGCAGAGATGCGGTTGAGTCTGAAAGGCTACGCGCATCTGGCGCGCGAACTGATCCTGATGGCGCGGCAGCTTTGCGGCGGCAGGATCGTCTTTGTCATGGAAGGCGGCTACGACGTGACCGCGCTCAGCTATGGCATGGCGAACATCGCGCGGGCGTTGCTGGGAGACGACGAGATCGAAGATCCGATGGGGCCGCCGCGTAATTACGACGAGCCAGACATCGCGCCGCTAATCGAGCGCGTGCAGCGACAGCACAATCTGGAGTGACGTTCCGTTCAGTACACGCGCAGCAGCAAGCCTTTGAGATACGCGCCTTCTGGGAAAGTGAGCGCCACCGGATGATCGTCGCCGGGGCCGAGGTGACGCAGGATTTGCGCCTGCCGCCCGCTATCTGCCAGCGCTCCGAAGACGATCTTCTGGAACAGGTCGGCGCTGATCGCGCCGGAGCATGAGAACGTCAGCAGTAACCCGCCGGGGCGCAGGCAGCGGAACGCGTTGAGATTGAGGTCCTTATAGCCGCGGGACGCGCGTTCCACCTGTCCGGCATTTTGCGCGAATTTCGGCGGATCGAGCACGATCACATCGTATTCCGCGCCGGCGTCCCGCTGGTCGCGCAGATATTCGAACACGTTGGCCTGAATATATTCGGCGCGTTCCGCTGGCAGGTCGTTAAGCTGCAAGTTCTGTTCGGCCAGTTCCAGCGCTTCGTAAGAAGAGTCGACGTTGATGACGGCGTCCGCGCCCGCCGATAGCGCGTATAACCCGAAGCCGCCGGTATAGCTAAACAGGTTGAGACAGCGTACGGGCGTGTCCGGCTGCGCGGATTTGCGCTGCGCCACGAGTTCGGCCAGCAGCGCCCGGTTTTC
>QGUR01000138.1 GCA_003242205.1 Chloroflexota bacterium
CGACGTAGAACGAGCTGGCGCTGTAAGATGGCCTCCGGCAGCACGCCAGCCTCGACAAGCCGCTCCTGCAAAGCGCGGACGTCGATCTCGCGCGGAGTCTGGTTATTGCGGCAGGCTAGCGAGGCAGCGAGCGCGGCAACGCCGCCCAGATTCTCAAGGTCGGCCTGCATGCGAATCGCGGGCAGCGCGTCGTGCGTCGCCGAGATGGCCTTGCCGACCACCAGCAGATTGTCCAGACCACCCGGCAACAGAATGCGATATGGAATCTCCACCTCCAGATTCGGCGGAATCAGCCCGGCGCGAATCCAGTCGGAACCGCTGTGGCCTTTGACGTCATGGTTGCTGAAGGCGATGTTGACCACATCGGGCCAGCGCCGTTGCAACAGTTGATCGGTCAGCGTCAGCACGACATCGCCGAGGATGTGACGGCTTTCGCGCGGCGCGACGTAAATCCCGTGGTCATGCATGTCGCCTTTTCCGCCCCGCCGCCGCCCCGCGAGAATGGCGCGGGTGTAGTCTTCGATATTGGAGACATCGACCGTGCTGGTGAAATGATTGCGTGTCAGCCCGGGGCGCGTGAACTGCGCCAGCGCGTACCACATGGTCGCGTGGTCGCGCTCGTTGCCATACAAAAACTTCGCCCCGGCAAAGGCCGCGACATCGCCATCGCCGCTGGCGTCGATCACGACCCGCGCCCTCAGCGCAACCGGCCCCTGCCGCGTGGCAACCACGACGCCGCCGACGCGATTGCCATCGACCAGAACGCCGATCATGAAGGCGTTGAACAGCATCTCCACGCCCGCCTCATGCGCCGCCCGCGCCAGCGCGTAGGCTTTCGCTTCGATATTCCATTTGGGAATCACGCCGGTCGCGGCGGGATGGTGCAGGTACTCGTGCATCTCGTTCACAAGACGCATGACCTCGCCCGCGAAGCCGGTGCGCCTTCCAAACCAGTAACTATGCACGCCGCCGAAGGTCCCCGTGCCGCCCAGCCCCGGATTCATTTCGACAAGCACGGTTTTCAGCCCTTCGCGAGCCGCGGTGATGGCTGCCGTCGCGCCGCTGGACCCGCCGCCGACCACCAGCACATCTACCTCCCGCGCAACCGGAACGGAGCCGGACTCAACCGCGACGCGCCGGAAGGCGCGCCCTCGTTGCGGGCTTTCCGGCTCGCGGACGCGCAAGCCGGCAGACGTTTGCGCTCGTAGCGGCGCGACGACGCTGGCCGCCGCGGCAGACGACGCGCTGGCCGAATGCCAGTGATCCGCCAGCAGCGACCCGAGCAGATGGCCCGCCGCCGACGCCAGCGACGGATCCCAGAAGGCATCGGCATGCAGGCCGGGCCAGCGGATGGCGTCGCCCAGATACCACGTTCCTCGCAGCCGCCCGGCGCAGGCCGGCAGCGGCGCGGTTACACCCGGCAGATCCAGACTCGCGCGCTCGATCTCGCCGCTTAGCCAGCGCCCGCCGTATCCGGCGAGGCGCGTTGTGTGCGGCCCGCATAGTTCGTAGGACGCACCGGAGAGATACGCCGCTGAGAAGGCGTCCTCTGCCGTCAGCGCGGCGGCAAAATCCATCGTCAGACGCCGTGCGGCCAACTCGCGGGCACTGGCGGCAAACGCGCTATCATGGCGCTGGGGCAGCCTGAGCAGGCACTCGACCAGCACATGACGCGAATCGCGATAGCCACGATGCAGAATCACGGTCTGGCCGTGTAGAACGACCGGCTGGTCGAAGGGAAAACGAACCGGATCGAGCGGGGCGACGCCGTCGAATTCGAGCGTGCGGCGGTAGACAGCTTCTGCTTCCGGCGGCTCGAACGGTTCGCCCGCCAACCGGGCCACGGAGGCCGTTTCGGTCGCGTCGATGACAAGGCGGCACTCGATCAACTGCCGCCCAGACTTATTGCCGATCACCAGCCCGGCCAGCTCCCCGCCCGGTGCGTGCAGGCCGGTGACAACGCTGGCATACAGCAGCCTGACGCCGGCCTCCAGCAGATAATCCTCCAGCGCGAGCTTCAATGCATCCAGATTCAGCGCGATCTCGCGCGCGGTCTGGCGACGGCCCGCGCGTTCAACGACACACCGGATGACCTCCGGCGCGCCAGCAAGCGCCTCTTCATCGAGTTGCAGCCATGGGCGCAGCGTCGCCGTCACTTCCCGCCCCAGATACGTGCGCGGTTCGATCAGCATGACCGCGAACCCACGCCGCGCCAGAGCGACCGCGGCGCTGACGCCCGCAAAGCCGCCGCCAACCACCGCCGCCTGACAGGTATGCAATACCGGCAGCGTTGCCAGATCGAATGAGAAAGTCATGGAACACCGGGCCTTCCACGTGAGCGCATCCTGCGGATTCTATCGAAAAGCAGCAGGCACAACCGCCGTCGCGGGCGCGGTCAGGTAGTCTGCACCCATGCGCCTTCAGGCAGCTTCTCGCCCGCGCGAATGGCGACCGTTAGCCGGTTCTCCGGCGGCGGCAACGGGCATGACCAGCCGGGCGCGTAGGCGCAGTACGGGTTGTAGGCAAGGTTAAAATCGACGTGGAAGCGGTTGTCGCCCAGCGCCTCCGGTTCCAGATAGCGCCCTCCGCTATAGGTTTCCGTGCCCGCCCCGGCATCGGCAAACGGCAGGAAGAAGCCATGTGGCCCGGCATATACCGTCAAGCGCGCCGTCTCGCCTTCGACCTGAAACACAAACTCGCCGTAACGGCGGTAGCGCTGGCGATCGCCCGATGACATCTCGAACAGCACGTCTTCCTGTTGCGCGAACGGCTCGACCGTCACAATCAGATTGACGTCGGGATTCGGCGGGTAGTAGCTCAGGCCCGTAAAGGTTTCCTGCTGTTCCGGCGTCAGCGGCGAATAGGCGCTGCTCTTGAAAAATTCATCCTTCTCACGCCTGAACGCGAGCAATGCTTCCGTATCCATAACAGGCGAACTCCTCCAACTCCTCGGACTACCATCGTACCCAATGCCCGCCACGCGAGGGAATCAAAACGGCTCACCGCGTCGATGAGCCGCTTTATTCAGGCGATGGAACAGGAACCTTCACGCGAACCATTCCGAACGAACCTCATCAGCGCGCAAGCGTTACCGCTTTCGCAGAATCTTCTCCATCGCTTTGCCCTTTGCCAGCTCATCGATCAGCTTATCCAGATAGCGGATCAACTGCATCGTTGGTTCTTCGATGTCTTCCACCCGAATGCCGCAGATCACGCCTTTGATCAGCGTTCGCGCCGGGTTCAGCCGGGGCGCTTGTGCAAAGAAGGTTTCAAAGTCGGTTTGTTTTTCCAGTTGCGCTTCCAGCGCTTCCTGACTGTAGCCTGTCAGCCAGCGGATGATTTCATCGACTTCCGCTTTCGTGCGCCCTTTTTTCTCTGCCTTGGCAACATAGTGTGGATAGACGCTCGCAACGCTCGTGGTATAGATCCGATGTTTTAACATGACACCTTCCCGCTTTCATGGCCTGAATCATTTTAGTACAGGAATACAGCAGGGCATATGAACCGGCCCGGCGGCCTGCTTAAGCAAGACCAAGTGGCACGCTCTCGTTCGCGTTGAAACGGGCAATGAAAGGCGGCTGAGCAAAAAAAGCGGGGCCGAAAACCCCGGCAGTGACGAATGTTAGAGCGGAACCAATTTAACGGCCGCTTCCTGAGTAGAAAGCGGCCGTTGCATGAGGCGGAGAAGGTGGGATTCGAACCCACGGTAGCTTCATCAGCTACACCCGTTTTCGAGACGGGCCCGTTCAACCACTCCGGCACCTCTCCGTATGATTGATGGCGCGCTATGGCTTTCGCAACCGGCTAAAAAACGCTCGCAACTGCTCGGCAGCTTCCCCGGCCAGAATGCCATAATCGACATCGACCCGGTGATTGAGCTTTGGATGCCGCACGACGTCCATGATGCTGCCCGCCGCGCCCGCTTTCGGGTCAATCGTCGCGCAGACCAGCCGCGGCAGCCGGGCCAAAACCATCGCTCCCGCGCACATGGCGCATGGTTCGAGCGTGCAGTAGAGCGTCACACCGTCGAGCCGCCAGCTTCCCAGTCGCCGCGCCGCTTCGCGGATGGCGATCATTTCGGCATGTGCCGTCGGGTCGTTGTCAAGCTCTCGCCGGTTATGCCCGCGCCCGATGATTTCACCGTTGAGAACAGCGATCGCCCCAACCGGCACATCGCCATGTTCGGGCGCTTTGGCCGCTTCTTCCAGCGCCAGGCGCATCCAGCCCGCGTCGTCCATTCCGCCTCATTCTAACAGATCGCCCCGCGCATGGGAAGATCAAAATAGCGATAGCTGCTGTAGACCAAACGGCGCTTCCCCACCCGGCGTGTCCGGCGGTTCGTCCCCGGCTTCTTCTTCCTCAGGCTCCGGTTCTGCTACCGAGGTTTCCACAGCCTGCGGCTCCGGTTCGGGCTTCGGGCGCTCCAGCACGTTCATGTCCGGCACAAAGTCATCGGCCACGTGTTCGGCGCGCATCGTCGCCCGTACGTAAAGCTCGCGCAGTTCCTCTTCGCCGAAGCCGACCTCGTACATGACACCGACCAGCGTTTTGAGCGTCACCTGATCGTTATTGCGAACCACCGACATATACTGAGCGCGCAGACAGTCGCGCCATTCATCGGCGAAGATGCTTCGTTCGGACATCGCCTACACCTTAAACGACTGTTTCCACTCCGGCACATCGACCTGCATATTAAAACGCGCGCGCAAGTCATCGGCGAGGGCAAAGGCGCTCTCCGGCTCGCCGTGAACCAGAAACGTGCGCCGAGGCTTGTCGCGCATGACGCCGACCCAAGCCATCAGCTCATTGCGGTCGGCATGGCCGCTGTAGCCGTTGAGCACCTCAACCTGCGCGTTGTTCCGGTATTCCTCGCCGAAAATACGAACGATCGGCGCGCGTTCGACCAGCCGCCGCCCCAGCGTATGTTCAGCCTGCCAGCCGACGATCAGCACCGTTGTACGCGGGTCTTCAATCCGGTTTTTCAGATGATGCAGAATACGCCCGGTTTCGGCCATGCCGCTGGCGCTGATGATAATAGCCGGTTCGCGCAGGAAATTCAGGCGCTTGCTGTCTTCCACCGAGCGCGTGTACGTCAGGTCATCGAAGCCAAACGGGTCGCGCCGGCCATCGTCGCCGTCGAGGATGAACTGGCGCGTTTCGGCATCGTAACATTCCGGGTGCAGCCGGTACACGGCCGTCACATCGGTCGCCAGCGGGCTATCGACGAACACCGGCATCCTCGGAATATCGCCGGCAACAGCCAGTTGGTGCAGCGTGAACACGAGCTGCTGCGTGCGCCCGACCGCGAACGCCGGCACGACAATCGACCCGCCGCGCCGGTAGGTCTCCTGAATGATGCGCTCCAGCCGCTTGCTTTCATCCTCGTAAGGCGGGTGAGTGCGGTTGCCATAGGTACTTTCGAGAATCAGCAGGTCGGCCCGGTCTACGGTATCGGGATCGCGGATGATCGGAATGCCGGCGCGCCCCAGATCGCCGCTAAAGACGAGGCGCACCTCGCGCCCGGCGTCCCGGTCGTCGATATCGAGGATGACAATCGAACTGCCGAGCATATGACCGGCGTCGAGCAGCGTCAGCCAGACGCCTGGCACGATTTCCTTCGCGCGCCCGTACCCCTGATCGCGAAAGTAGTCCATGCTCCGGGTCGCGTCTTCCCGTGTGTACAGCGGCTCGATGGGCGGCTCGTTCCGGCGTTTGCGTTTCTTGTTGACAAACGCGGCGTCTTTTTCGTGGATATGGCCGCTGTCCGCCAGCATAGACGCGCACAGATCGCGCGTCGCGAACGTGGCGATAATGTCGCCTTTAAACCCCTGCTTGACGAGATTCGGCAGGTTGCCGGAATGGTCGATATGCGCGTGCGACAGAACAACGACGTCGATCTGTTTGGGATCGAACGGGAAATTCAGATTGCGGTTGTAGGTATCCGCCCGCCTGCCCTGATACAGCCCGCAGTCCAGCAGGATACGATGGCCGTTGACTTCGATCAGGTGCTGCGAACCGGTGACGGTCCGCGCCGCACCAAAGAACGTGATACGCACTGGCCTGCCTCCTTGAATGGACGAGCGTAACGCTTGCGCCGGATTGCGGCAAAAGCAGCCGGCTACTTAACGCGCTGCCGGCAGCGGCGGACGATGTCGAGCAGTTCCGGGCCATAGGTTTCCAGCCGCCACGGCCCCAACCCCTGAATGTCGCGCATGTCATCCAGCGTCTCCGGCTGGCGGTGCGCCAGCGTCCAGAGCGCCTCGCGCGAGATGATGACGTCCGATTCAACGCCGCGTTCCTGCGCGCGATTTTTGCGCCATTCGCGCAGCATGGTGTAACAATCGACGATCTCCGGGTCGGCGGCGGGCGAGCGCTCCGGCGGATCGGGCAGGCGCGCCTTGCTGCCGCGTTCGATAGCGCGCAACAGCGCCCGCCCATAGCGCCGAACCTGCGCGGCAGTCATCCCCGGAACGCCGCGTAAGTCGCCGTTCGTCTGCGGCGCGATAGTGGCAAGCTGCACCAGCGTCTTGTCGGTGAAAATCTTGAACGGCGGCAGGTCGCGCTTTTCGGCAATCTGTTCGCGCAGCAGGTACAACTCGCGCAGAATCGCCATTTGCCGCCGCGTCAGTTGGTTGGGCAGGCCGATGCGCCAGTAACCTTCCGGGTCGAAACTGGTGTCGGGCGTCGTGACCTGCGTCGCCTCATGGAATGCCTCCTGAGCTTCGCCCCACCGATCCAATCGGGTCAATTCATCGGCCAGCCGGTCGCGCAGCACGGGCAAATAGTGCGTGTCCATCTGCGCGTAAAGCAGGCTATCAGGCGGCAGCGGGCGCTGGCCCCAATCGTCTCGCTGGTGACTCTTGTCGATCTCGACATCCAAAAACTCGGACAACAGGCTCCCAAGCCCGACCTGTTTGTGACCACATACGCGCGCCGCGACCATGGTGTCGAACAGATTATTCACCACAAAACCATAATCACGCCGCAGGCAGATCAGATCATACTCGGCAGCGTGAAAAACCTTCTCGACCGCCGGATCTGCCAGCAGCGGCCCAAGCGGCTGCATGTCTGCGATGATCAGCGGGTCGATGATGTAATCCTCGGTTCGGGTGGAAATCTGTATGAGGCAGACACGCTCGCGATAGGCATAAAGACTGTTCGACTCGGTATCAACCGCTACCAGAGGTTCGTTTCGCAGCCGCTCGGCAAGGCGCGCCAGATCCTCATATTTGCGGATGTATTTTGCCGGGTTCAGAAGCCGTTCCATTCCTTTCCTTCTTAAATAGCCAATTCTTCTTATAACCAGTGTCGATAGCGGAAAAAGGCCAGCATGCCGATCGCGATGAGCAACAGGATACCATTGATGATCAGGAACGACTGCGGGTGGTCGGCAAACGGCAACTGGCTGATATTCATCCCGTAAATACTTGAGATCAGCGTCAGCGGAAGCATGATAACAGAAATAACCGTCAGAATGCGCATGACTTCGTTGACGCGATTGGTAATCAGCGTATCGGCGGTTTCCGCGAGACCGGCGATAATCTCATAATCTTCGTCGATGATGTCGCGCGCCTTGTACAGGTGGTCAAGAATGTCGCCGAAATACTCGTCCAGATCTTCCTGAATGATCGGACGTTCCTTGCGCTCCAGATTTTCAAGGATCGGAACCTGCTGGCGAATGATCCGGCGCAGGGCGATGATGTCGCGGCGCACCAGCGCAATATCGCGGATCAGCGTGCGCGCATTGGCGGCGAAAATCGTCTCCTCAATCGCGCGGATATTCCCGTCAACCTTACGCAGCATCGGGAAAAAATAATCGACGAGCTTGTCCAGAATATCGTAGAAAGCGTGACTCGATCCTTTTCCCAGGAGCCGGTGCAGCGCTTCCGGGTTTTCTTCGCACTGGCGAAAAAGCTGGTTGAGCGGTTTGAGCGTGCCATCATGAACGGTGATGACGTAGCCGCGCCCGACAAAAAAATCAACTTCGCGCGGGCGAGACAGGCGCTTGTTTTCGTCCCATAACGGAAAATGCATAACGATAAAAATATAGTCGTCGTTGTCGTCGATCTTTGGCCGCTCCAGCTGGCTGAGCACGTCTTCGAGGTTCAGAGGATGGATGTAGGGATAGGCTCGCCGCAAGGAATCAACATCCGCCGGCGTGGGGTTGACGATGTTTATCCAGGTCGCGCGCGGCGTTGAGAGCTGGTAGATGGCCATGCGGTAATTATCATCCCTGCACGCAGACGCAACAAGTTCAGATTTCGGCGCAGGCAATGGCGCGAAAAAGCCGCCCGGCGCATCATGGTGTGTAGATAGCCATCAGATCGCGCGCCACTACGCCATGATGGGCCGGAGAAACCCTCCCTGCCCCCTGCTCTCACAGCGTCGCATTTGCCCCGTTTTCGCCGCGCCGGCCTTTTGACACACCCGGATGCTTGTGATATATTTTACAAAATCTGCGGCCTCGTAATATCGCCCTTCGTCGCCCGCGGTATATGTTGTTGCCCAGAGATTAGCTATAATCGCGCATATCGTCGCCCGCGATATTCACTGTGGTTTCGCCCGGATGACAGACGGCAACCAGCGACACACACCGCACACGGCGCGCCTGTACGTGTCACGCGGTAGTGGCGGGATGAATATGTGCAGGCACAGCGACCGTAGGACGTGTGGCGTCGAGCACTTAACAACTGGTTTCGAGGAGGATTGACGTTAATGTCTACAGTGACCGCAGCCGAAGGTCAACCACGTGCGGCAGCGCGCCGTGGCGCCGCAGCGGAAGTACAGGTAAGTACGCCAAGCCGGCGTGAATTTCTGTATTACATCTGGGGCGCTTCGATGGCCCTGCTGCTGGGTCAGGCGACCGCAGGGCTGATCTGGTTCGCACTGCCCCGATTTAAAGAGGGCACGTTCGGAGGTATTTTTACCTTCTCGCCAGAGAGCTTCCCCGCCACGCCGGGTAGCGCGCCGGTTTCGCAGCCGGAAGGTCGTTTCCACATTGTCCACACGGAAGATGATGGCGTGCTGACGCTTTACGGTGTTTGCACGCACTTGGGCTGCCTGCCGAAGTGGGAAAACGACCGTTTTGCCTGCCCGTGCCACGGTTCACAGTTTACTCTGGAGGGCAACTATATTACGGGTCCCGCGCCGCGCGGGCTGGACCTGTTCCGCACGATTGTCACCTTTGACGATGGCACGGTCGAAGAAACCGTTGCCGCGGACAGCCGCGACGGCAAGGATTATGCTATCAAATTGAACGGCCGGCAGATCGTTAAAATTGAAGTTGACACCGGCGCCCGCATCCGGCGTCCTGGTCACGCTTAACCTGTCCAGCGCGCGAAAGAGGTTCCATTGAACGAAGAGGAGAGGAGTTCATGACGGTACTCCCATTCCCATCATTCCTGGATGATGTGAAGGAAAAGGGATTGAAGCGGGCCGTCTTTGAGGGTGTCAACGAAGTGACCGAGCGCGTCACGGCGGGCATGAACCTTCAGGACATCCGCGAGGCGCTGCGCGGCGAAGCCCCAAGCCGCAAACCGAACCCACGCCTGACGCCACACGCGGACGGGTTCTGGCTGCACATGCGCCCCAGCTACTTCAACCGTGAGGTGACGGGCCTGTATCCCACGTTCCGGCTCGGGTGGCTGTCAACCTATTTTGTCTTCTTTGAAACCATCACGGGCATGTTCCTGATGATCTACTATACGCCCTCGCCCGAGGTCGCGTATGAGAACATGCTCAACATTCTCTCGAACGTGCCGCTGGGCCAGTTCGTGCGCGACCTGCACCGGCTGGGCGCGGAAGCGATGGTGCTCATCGTCACGCTTCACATGCTGAGAACGTTCCTCACCGCCAGCTACAAGCGCCCGCGTGGCTTCACATGGGCCACCGGCGTCGTGCTGCTGCTGGCGACGCTGTTCCTCAGCTTCAGCGGCTATCTGCTGCCGTGGGACCAACTGGCGCTCTGGGCGGTGACGATCGGCGCAAGTATGGCGGAAGCAGTGCCGCCGGAAATCGTCGGTACAAACGTCAACCTGCTGCTGCGCGGCGGCCCTGAAATCGGCGCGAACGGTCTGTTGCGCTTCTATCTGCTGCACGTTCTGGCTGTGCCGGCGCTGCTGTTCGTCTTCACCGGCGTGCATTACTACAAGGTCATCATTCACGGCCACAGCCTGCCGCCGAAAGCCGAAAACATCGGCGAGGACACGGCCAAGCGCGTGCCGCTGGACAAGCGCGTCTACTTCATTCCCGACATTCTGACCAGCGAGATCATGTGGATCGGCGTGACCACGTTCATCCTCGTGGTGCTGTGCACGTGGTTCTATCATGCGCCGCTGGAAGCGCACGCCGACCCGCAGGTGACGCCGCTTGGCACAACCGCGCCGTGGTACTTCCTGTGGATTCAGGGCGCGCTGAAGCTCGGCGACAAGACGTTCTGGGGCGTCATCTTCCCCGGTCTGGTCTTCACGTTCCTGATCTTCCTGCCCTACATCGACACGGGCGTCAGCCGCCGTTTCGCGCATCGCCGCTTCATGCTGACCCTCGGCTTCCTGCTGATGTCCGCCACAGTGGTGCTCAGCTACATGGGGTTGCCGGAATTTGGCGTGGCGACCGCAGCCGAACAGGCGGTGCTGCACGAACTGACCATGTCGCCTGCCCACAACCACATGGGCAAGCTGCTGCCCGTGCCTTATGAGCAACTGCCGGTCGGCGCGTACACAACACGCCAGATCGAAGCCGGGCCGGAAGAGGCCGCGGCGGCCGTGGCAGCCTTCAACGAGGAACTGGAAGCGACCGGTTTGGGAGCGACGCTGCTTCAGGAATTGCAGCAGACGCACAAGCTCGACATCGCTTCGCTGCGGTTCTCCACCGTCCCCGCGGACGCGCCGGAACTGTACAAGGTGCTTGAATTCTTCGAGCACGAGCTGGATGCCCATGAAGCTGAACTGCGTAATGCCGTCGGTATGCTCGTCATCACGCAGAACCAGCCGAACCTGAAACGCATCGACGCGCTGATCATGTGGAACCCGGTCGAGGAAGAAACGGCCGACGAAACCCTGCAGAACGCGGCGCAAACGGGCGAAGCGGAACAGCCTTTCCGGATTTTCGCGCAGCACATCTTTATCCATGCGGACTCGAATTACTTTGCAGCACCGGGAGCCTAGCGAATGTTCCAGAGACTGCTGATCGAAAAAATGGAGCATCGCATCATCGTCGGCACGCTGTCTTTCCTAGGCATCATGGTGCTGACGGGCTGGATCGCCATCAACGAAGGCGGGCGTATGCGCTCGTTTGAGCGGCAATTCCTCGCCCGCTCCATCGAGCGCGGCGGGCAACTGTTCGCGGCGAACTGTTCAGAGTGTCACGGTCTGGA
>QGUR01000455.1 GCA_003242205.1 Chloroflexota bacterium
GGGTCATATGCGCCTGTGGCCTGTCGCTCGACCGGGATCACAACGCGGCGCGTAACATTTTGCGTCGAGCCGGGTGGGACACACCCGTGCCGGATAACGTAGCCCCGCTGCTGGCCGCCTCGCGCGGCCAGCAAGGGCAAGCGTCCGTCAGAAGCCCCCGCCTTTAGGCGTGGGGAGTGTCACAAGTATTCGGGCCTTGTTTTATGTGTTCGAACCAGCCCGCCGCGCCGGGCGCGTACGGCAAGGGCCAGCACAACGAGCGCGTGCGCCGAGAACAGGAACAGCAGCGGGTCGGACGGTACGCGGTAGCGCGTCGAGGGATGGAAAAGCACGTACATGACCGTCATGCTGAGCTGCAGGAACCATAAAAGCGACACATCGCGCCAGCGCCGGAGCGACAGCACGCTGCCCGCCAGCGCCAGCAGGAGCAGGCCGCCGAAATAAAAGCGATGCACGATACGGCCAATGCGATCGAACAACGGCTCGCCGTAAACCGCTACCGGATCGCCCTGCGGTAGCCCGCCCAGCGCCAGCTCTCCCGAAGGATCGCTCTCCACAATCACATCGCCTTGATAGTCCAGCCGCGGCAACTGTCCTTCGACCGGGTTGCGTCGCGGGAAGATGTCGATGCTCCAGTGCGCGGCGAACTTGACCCACATGAGTTCCGGAATGGCTTCCGGGTGTTCTCGCCAGTAGTCCAGCGCGAGTTGCGCGCGTTCCCGGTCGCCCTCCGGGCTGTAGGGATCATTTTCAAGCTCGCCGGGGCCGATCCACTGCGGATCGTAACCGGCGCGCATGTATGGCACGACATCCGGGTTATTGCCCTGAAACAGATTCGCGCCCGACGTGATCGTCATTGGCACCAGTTGGTTGTAGACCCGGTAGTTGCGCGCCATCCATGGCGTCACCACCAGCACGCCGGCCACAGCTACCGGCGTCAGCCGCAAGACGGTCTGCGCCGGGCTGAGCCGGAATAAAAACCAGACGGCCACCAGAACGGCAAACAGCGGCAGAATCGACCGCACGAGCATCGCCAGCCCGAAGACGACGCCCGCCAGCAGCGCCAGCGTCCATGTCCCGCGATCGAGACGCGGACGCCCGCGCAAGAGCACGACCGCCAGAACGAACAGATGCAGCAGCGCCATAAACAGCGGCGTGTCGATCAGCGTCAGGTTTTGAAAAATGAGATAGGGATAGCAGGCGTAAAACAGGCCGCCCAGCGCCCCGACGATTGCGCCGCGCGGGAACAGCCGCCGGGCGATGTGAAACAGGGCCGTAATGCCGACCAGGTCCAGCGCGATATGAAACAGCCCGACCTGCAGATAGCCGCGCCCCACCAGCGCGTACAGGCCCGCCAGCGCGTAGGCGTACAACGGCTGAATCGCGGCGTCCGGCACGCCCGGTTCGCGTCCAAAGACACCGGTCGCCAGCAGATTCTGCGCGTAGGTATCGTAGGCTTCTGATCCGTGTATCTGGCCGGTCTGCTCGAACGCAAAAACCTGCGGCAGAGCCAGCAGGGCCGTCAGGCGCAATGCGGCAGCCAGGATTAGAATGGCGGGCAAAAGCAGAGCGCGCCGGGAACCGGCGTCTGGCAATCTGAGCATGCATGTTATTGTAAGGGAAGGTCGTCCGGGTGACGAGATGCGAGTTGCGCCGGACGATACGAACCCTGCGGTTGCCATGCGCTTGCCCCGGCGCGACGGAAGTCATGCTGGAACAGGACGCGCCAATCGGGGTATGATAGCCACACGATGAAGCGCATTACTCTTGTCACGATTCTTCTGGGGCTATGGTTCACGTTTGTTCTACTGGCGTGTAACCTGACCTCTCCGGCCCCGCCAACGCTGGTTCCGCGTGCGACCGCGACGCCGCCGCCGACCATCGGCTACGCGACGCTCAGCCCGGAAGAACTGCCCGATGAACTGACCACGCCGCTGCCGCCCAGCAGCAGCGCGATGCTCCTGAACCTGATGAATCAGGTCAGCACCGACCGTCTGATGGCGCACATTCAGACGTTGCAGAATTTCGGCACGCGCCACGTGAATTCCAGTTACACCCTGCCCAACGCAGGTATCGGCGCGGCGCGCAACTATATCGCCAACCAGTTCAAGGAAATCGAGGCCCAGTCGCAGGGTCGTCTGCGACTCATTCCACACAGCTTTCCGCTTGAATGGCAGGGCGTCACCTCGACCGCCGAGAACGTGATTGGCTATCTGGCGGGCCGCGAAATCGGCGCGGGCGTCATCGTCATTGGCGCACACTACGACACGATCAGCTTCGATATCGCCGATGGTAATGCCTATGCGCCCGGCGCCAATGACAACGGTTCAGGTGTAGCCGCCCTGCTCGAACTGGCGCGTGTCATGTCGTTGATGCCGCAGCCGCCGCGCTCGACCGTCCTGTTCGCCGCTTTTACGGCGGAAGAGATCGGGCGCGTGGGCAGCAAGAACTTCGTACGCGATTACGTTCAGCCCAATAATCTGGATGTCTTCGCGATGATCAACCTCGACATCATCGGCAGCGGCATCGGCCCTGACGGTTCGGTACGTGACCGCGAGATTCGGGTGTATTCCGAAGGGCCGAACGAATCGCGCTCGCGACAACTGGCGCGCGCCATAAACCTGCTGACATTTAACTACATGCCGGATTTTGCGCTGCTGCTGCAAGACGCGATCGACCGTGAGGGACGCTACAGCGACCATTTCTCGTTCACCGAGGCGGGCTATCCGGCGATCCGCCTGATCGAGCCGCTGGAAAAACCCTTCCGCCACCATACGCCCAGCGATCCCATCAATGGCGTCCAGGCAAGCATTTTAACG
>QGUR01000456.1 GCA_003242205.1 Chloroflexota bacterium
TCCTGCGTGTTGTAATGCCGCCCGGTGGCCGCGTTCGGGGCAATTGCGGCCGTATCCGGCGCGACGGGCCGGGAGTTCGCCAAGCCCTTGGAACGGGTTGGGCCCGGGGTTTGCGCATCACCTACATCGAACAGCCTGAGCCGCTGGGACTGGCCCATGCCGTCAAGGTCGCCCGCGACTTTCTGGGCGACGAACGATTTGTCATGTTCCTTGGCGACAACGTCATTCAGGGCGGCATCAACCGGCTGATCAGCGACTTTGCACACAACGACTGGAACTGCCAGATCGTGCTCAAAGAGGTGGAAAACCCGTCGGCGTTTGGCGTGGTCAAGCTGGGCGCGGATGGCCAGATCGAGCACATTGTCGAAAAGCCCGCCAATCCACCCAGCAATCTGGCGCTGGTCGGCATCTATATGTTCGACCACCACATCCATAAAGCGGTCGATGCCATCCGGCCATCGGCGCGCGGCGAACTGGAAATCACCGACGCCATTCGCTGGCTGGTCGAGAACAACTACCGGGTCTACCCCTACGTGCATCCCGGCTGGTGGATCGACACGGGTAAGCCGACCGACATGCTGGAGGCCAACGCGCTGGTGCTGGAAGAGCTGACGCCTGCCATCGCGCCAGACGCGCAGATCGAGAATTCCACTGTCGACCGGCGCGTGATTGTCGAACCGGGAGCGCGCATCGTCAACAGCACGGTCCTCGGCCCGGCGATCATCGGTGAACACACGCTGATCGCAAACAGCTATGTCGGCCCGTACACCAGCATCTACCATCACGTCGTCATAGAGAACTGCGAGATCGAACGCAGCATCGTCCTCGAACACAGCGTCATCCGCGATCTGAACGTGCGCCTGCACGGCAGCCTGATCGGCAGAAATGTCACCGTTCAGCACAAAGACGACAAGCCAAAGACACTGACCATGAATCTGGGCGACTACAGCAACCTGTGGCTCGTCTGATTACACGTTCGCACAACGACTGACATCAGGAAATGACAGACAACAACCGCACATACGCAGACATCCGGCTCATCGTGCTTGACATCGACGGCACGTTGCTCAACAGCCAGCTTGAGCTTTCTGAACGCAACGAGCGCGCGCTCCGGGCCGCGCTTGAAGCCGGCGTGCAGATTTCGCTGGCGACCGGCAAGACAGCCAGCGCCGGCGCGAAACTGGTCGAACGCCTCGGTCTTTCATCGCCCAATATCTATCTGCAGGGCACGGCCATTTTCGAGGCAGACGGCAGCATTCGCTACCAGCAGACCCTCGATCCGGCTGTGGCGCGTCAGGTCATCACCTACATCGAGGATCGGGGCTTCGAGCTTATCGCTTACAGCGGCACACGCATGATGGTGCCGCGCGTCAATCAAGAGGTTATCGACGGCATCATGCGCTATCACGAGCCGATGCCGGAAGTCGTTGGCCCGATCCAAAACCTGCTCGATAACATCGCGTTGAACAAGCTGATGATCGTCGGCCCCGGCCCGCGCGAGATCAAAGCCCTGCGCTGGCAGCTTCAGGCGCAACTCGACGGGCGCTGCCGGCTGATGCAGGCGGGCATTCCTGAAATGGTCGAAGTGCTGCCGCCGGGCGCGTCGAAAGGGGCCGCGCTGCGCATCATGCTGCGGAACATGGGCATCAATCCCGCCAATGTCATGGCGATGGGCGATGCCGAAAACGACATCGAAATGCTTCAGGTTGCCGGGTTAGGCGTCGCCGTTGGCAACGCCAGCGAAGCGCTGAAAGCCGCCGCTGATGAAGTCGTCGCTCCTAACGACGATGACGGTGTGGCCGAGGCCATCGAACGCTTCGTCCTCAAACGCAGCCTTGAAGAACCCAAACCGGAAGTTGCGCCGCAGGCGGTCGAGACGGCGGCCGAAAACGAGGAACAGCCATGAAAAACATTCTGGTCACAGGTGGTGCGGGCTTTATCGGCAGCGCGTTCGTGCGCTACATGGTTAATACCTACCCGCATTACAACATCATCGTCTACGACAAGCTGACCTATGCGGGCAACCTCGACAACCTGCTGCCTGTGAGCGACGAGCCGAACTATCGCTTCGAGCGCGGCGATATCGCCGACCGCGAGACGGTGCGCCGCGTCTACAGGGAATACGACATCGACACCGTCGTGAACTTCGCCGCCGAAAGCCACGTCGACCGCAGCATTCTCTCGCCGGACGCCTTCATCCACACCGATGTTGTCGGCACGTACATCCTGCTCGATGAGGGCCGGGCGCACGGTCTGGAGCGTTTTCTGCAAGTGTCAACCGACGAAGTCTACGGCGACATCGAGGAAGGCTTCTCCAAAGAGGACGATCCGTTTCTGCCGAACAGCCCCTACGCGGCCAGCAAGGGCGGCGGCGAGCTAATGGTGCGAGCCTATCACGTCACGCACGGCATGAACACGGTCATAACGCGCGGCAGCAACACTTTCGGCCCGTACCAGTATCCTGAAAAGCTGATCCCGTTCTTTACCACCGAAGCGATTGACAACCGCCCCCTGCCCGTCTATGGCGACGGCATGCAGGTGCGCGACTGGCTGTATGTCGACGATCATGCGCGCGGCATCGACGTCGTGCTGCATCGGGGCGCCCCCGGCGAAGCCTATAACATCGCCGCCGAAAACCAGCGCCATAACATCGACATCACCCGCCGCATTCTGGAGCTGCTGGGCAAGCCCGAGTCGCTCATCCGCCAGGTTCGGATCCCGAAAGCCACGCCCCCCGTTTTGCCCTAAAACTTTCCCTTTAAAACAATTTAACCATCCCCAAAAAAAGAAAATATAACTA
>QGUR01000139.1 GCA_003242205.1 Chloroflexota bacterium
CACAACGCGGCGCGTAACATTTTGCGTCGAGCCGGGTGGGACACACCCGTGCCGGATAACGTAGCCCCGCTGCTGGCCGCCTCGCGCGACCAGCAAGGGCAAGCGTCCGTCAGAAGCCCCCGCCTTTAGGCGTGGGGAGTGTCACACACCCACTATGGCCAGCGCAGACGCCGCAGGTCGCGCCGCGCTCGAGATTATCCGATCGTCAGCGACGGTTGCGCTGCCGGAGACTCGGCGATCACCCTGCCGCGAGACACCACCACACGCGGCGGTTGACGGAAGCGAATCGCGCTAAAGGCGTCCGGCGCATTATGCACGACGATGTTGGCCGTCTTGCCCACTTCCAGCCCGTAATCGTCGATCTGCAGCGTGCGCGCGCCGTTGACAGTGACCATATCGAAGCAGGCGTCGATTTCCTGCAACCCGGTCATCTGCGCGACATGCACGGTCATGTGCGCGACATCGAGCATGTTGCCCGTACCGAGAATGTACCAGGGATCGTAGATGCAGTCCTGCCCCAGACTAACATTGACGCCGTTTTGCCAAAGCTCCTTCACGCGCGTCAGCCCTCGCCGCTTGGGATAGGTATCCATGCGCCCCTGCAGCGTGATATTGATGAGTGGATTGGCGATGAAATTAATCGGCTCGCGGCGCAGGAAACCCATCAGCTTGTAAGCATAGGCATCGTTATAGGAACCAAAGGCGGTAGTGTGGCTGGCGGCAACACGCGCGCCATTGCCGCGCTTGATCGCCTCGGCGACCATCACCTCGACAAAGCGCGATTGCTCATCGTCAACTTCGTCGCAGTGAATGTCGATCAAGCGGTCATACTTTTCGGCAAGCTCGAAAACTCGCACGACCGAGCGAACGCCGTCCTCGCGCGTCAGCTCGTAGTGGGGAATCCCGCCGACAACGTCCGCACCCCGGCGTAGCGCTTCCTCCAGCAGCCCTTCGTTTTCAGGACGAGAGTAGATGCCATCCTGCGGGAAGGCGACCACCTGCACCGTCGTCCAGTCCCTGACCTGATCGCGCAGTTCCAGCAATGCGTCGAGCGCGATCAGACGCGGCTCGGTCACGTCAACGTGCGTCCGCACGAACAGCACGCCGTGCGCCGCCATCAACTCCAGTGCCTTCAGCGCGCGCGCCTGAACGTCCTCGCGCGTCAGCGAGCCTTTACGTTCACCCCAGATTTGAATGCCCTCGAACAACGTGCCGCTTTCGTTGAAACGTGGTTGCCCGGCAGAGAGCGCTGAGTCGAGGTGAATGTGCGACTCCACAAACGGCGCGCTTGCCAGATTCTCGCCACAGTCGATTTCACTGGCTCCCTGACCGTCAACAACCGCCGCAATCGCGGCGATACGTGCGCCTTCGATGGCAATATCGTGCAACTCTGTCCTGCCCTGCAGACGACAGCGGCGCAAAATCAGATCATACATTTTTTGCTCCTGGGCGTTGCTCGTGATAAAAATCGAGTATAGTAATTTATCAGCCGTTCAATCGCTTCTCATAAAGGTTATCCGACAAACTATATCATAACGCTGGAGGGCAACCGTGATGAATGCTCGGCGTCTGCTTCCGTTCATAGTTGTGATCGCCATCGTTTTCAGTTTCAGCTTCCCCTCATTTGCGCAGGACGAACCACTGGATGTTTTTGCCGCCTACGCCACCGCAATTGAGGAACCTTGGGACGGCGTGATCCATACCGCGCTGCTGGAGGCGGAAGAGGCCGGACTGATCACCTATCAGTATATCGACGACATCGGCTATTCCGGCGATATGGAGCGCATCCTGCGCGAAGTGGCCGAAGAACAGCAGCCGGACATTATTTTTGGCGATGCCTTTGGCAATGAGGAAGCCGTACGCCGCGTCGCGCGCGATTATCCCGAAATCGCCTTTGTTTTTGGATCGGGGCTGGGGCCGGCGGAGCCGAATCTGTCCGTTTTCGACAACTGGATTCATGAGCCTGCCTATCTGAGCGGGCTGATCGCCGGCACGCTTTCCGAAAGCGGTATCGTCGGCGTCGTCGCCGGTTATCCGGTGCCGGAAGTCAACCGGCTGGTGAACGCCTTCACGGTCGGCGCGCGCGAAGCCAACCCCGACATTCAGGTGCTGGTGACGTTCATCAATAGCTGGTTCGACCCAGCAGCGGCCAAGGAAGCGGCGCTGGCCCAGATCGACGCAGGCGCGGACATCCTGTTCGCCGAGCGCTTTGGCGTCATCGAAGCGGCCGCCGAAAACGGTCTCCTCGCCTTCGGCAACATGAGCGACCAGAACGAACTCGCGCCAGAAACGGTCATCACCGGCCCGGTCTGGAACATGACGCCGACGGTTGAGTACGTTATCAGTCAGGTTGCCGGCGGAACCTATACCGCACAGGACCTGAAGGACTTCTCGATGATGGCGAAAGGCGGGGCCAGTCTCGCGCCGTTCCACGGCTTCGAGGAAACGCTTGACGAAGACCTGATCGAACTGATCCGCACGCGCGAGCAGGAAATCCTCGACGGTCTGTTCCGTGTGCCCATCAACGAGGATACGCCGACGGGCGCTGAAGTTGCCGAAAGCGCCGGCGAATAACACCGGCTGTCAGCTAAAGAAGTGGCGAAGGAGAGAGCGGGAAACGGGGCCGCTCTCTCCAGACTGATGGATGGTCGCTATGCCCGTTCTGGAAATGCAAGGCATTACCAAACGCTTCGGCCCGCTGCTGGCGAACGATCAGATTGATCTGACCGTGGAGCCGAACGAAATCCACGCGCTGCTGGGCGAAAACGGAGCCGGCAAAACAACGCTGATGAAGATCCTCTACGGGCTTTACCAGCCAGATGCCGGTTCGATCCTAATCGACAACCGGCCCGTTCGCTTCCGTTCGCCCGCCAGCGCCATCGCGCATGGAATCGGTTACGTATCCCAGCATTTCTCGCTCGTGCCAACGCTCACGGTGGCCGAAAACATCGTGCTGGGGTATGAGGGACGTTCCCTGTTGCAGCGCCGCGAGATGGAACAGATCGTACACGAAACCGCGCAGCGCTTCGGGTTCAACAACATCCCGCCAGACGCCCTCGTGCGCGATCTGTCGGTCGGCCAGCAGCAGCGCGTCGAAATCCTGAAAGCGCTCTATCGCGACTGCCGCGTGCTCATTCTGGACGAGCCGACAGCCGTACTGACACCGCAGGACGCCGCCAACCTATTCGAAACGCTGCTCGATCTGCGCGCCAGACACCTGTCGGTGATCATGATTACGCACAAACTCGAAGAAGTCATGGCCATCAGCCAGCAGGTGACCGTACTGCGACACGGGCGCGTCGTGGGCCGCCGCCGCACCAGCGAAACCAACCCGACCGACCTCGCCAACCTGATGGTTGGGCGCAGTACCGCCGCCGTGACGCGCAAAGCCAACCATCAGGCCAGCACAGCCAGTGCGCTGAACGTCCGCGACCTGTGGCTGCAAGACCGGCGCGGCGTAGCGCTGCTGCGTGGCGTTTCGCTCACCGTGAATCAGGGTGAAATCGTCGGGGTGGCGGGCGTCGCCGGAAATGGTCAAAGCGAGCTTGTCGGCGTGCTCAGCGGCATGATCGCGCCGGACAGAGGAACGGTCGAAGTGCGTGGCAACGCGTTGAAACTCGGCGACCCGCGCGCGTTCAATCGCGCGCGCGTAGGCCGTATTCCCGAAGACCGCCTGAAAGGCGTCGTCAGCGATCTGACAGTAGCGCAAAACCTGGCGCTGGAGCAGATGGAAGACTTCAGCCGGGCGGGACACGTCGATTATAAGCGCATCGAGCAGCACGCCGAGCGTTTGATTCGCGAGTTTCAGATCAAGGCGCGTCCCGGCGACCGAGCGCGCACGCTTTCCGGTGGCAACATCCAGAAAATCATTCTGGCGCGGGCGCTCGCGCGCGATCCGGTGGTCGTGATCGCCGCGCAGCCCACCCGTGGCCTCGATATCGGCGCAACCGAGTACGTACACCAGAAACTGCTTGAGCAGAAAGAACGCGGCGCTGGCGTTCTGCTGGTTTCCGAAGACCTCGATGAGCTGCTGATGCTCAGCGACCGCATCGTCGTCATGTTCAAGGGCGAAATCACCGGGCGGCTGGACGCCACCACGGCGACGCCTGAAACGATTGGCCTGCTCATGGCAGGCGGGCAGCAGGACCGGCAAGCGAACGCCATCTCCGCACAGCCCCTATCCGGGAGAGATCATGCTGGGCTTCCGACTTGAGCGTTCACCTGCCCCCCTTTGGGTGCGCAGCCTAATCCCGCTCATCGCCGTGGCGATCACGTTCCTGATCGTCAGCGTGCTCATACTGATCGCGGGAGCGCATCCAGGCGAAGCTTTTTACGAACTGCTGATTAACCCGCTGACGCGGCCAACCGCGCGCGCCGAAATTCTGGTGAAGGCGACGCCGCTCCTGCTGACGGGTGTCGCGGTGGCTTTCGCCTTTGCCGGCGGGTATTACAATATCGGCGCGGAAGGGCAACTTTATGCCGGAGCCGTGGCTGCCGCATGGGCCGGCACGCAACTCCACGAACAGCCGGCGCTGGTCGCAATTCCGGTCATGCTGGTGTGCGGCTTCGCGGCGGGCATGCTCTGGGCATTGCCGCCCGCCATTCTCAGAATTCGCCTCGGCGTGGATGAGGTCGTGACAACGCTGCTGCTCAATTCGGTGATGCTGTTTTTCGTCAGCGCGCTGCTCAATGGCCCGTGGCGCGACCCGATCAGCAACTGGCCACAGTCGCCCACCATCGCCGCCAGCGCACAGTTTCCACAGCTTTTCGCGCGTACGCGCATTCACCTCGGCTTTCTGGTAGCAGTCCTCGCACTGCTGGCCTTCTGGTGGATTTTTACACGCACGCGCTTCGGCCTTGAATTGCGCGCCGCCGGGCTGGGCCGTGAGGCCGCGCGCTTCATGGGCGTGCGCGTCGGGCGCGTTGTGCTGATCGCAGCGCTGATCAGCGGAGGCATCGCCGGACTGGCCGGCGTCAGCGAAGTCGCGGGAACGCACTACCACCTGATCGACGCCCTGTCGCCGGGATACGGCTACACGGCGATCATCATCGCCACGCTCGGCGCGACGACCGCCCCCGGTGTGCTGATGGCGACGCTGTTTCTGGCATTGGTGGATATCGGCATTCTTTCCGCCAGCCGCCAGCTCAACATACCCGTCTATCTGGGCGATATCATTCAGGCTTGCCTGCTGCTCGTCGCGCTTGCCACGCTCCTTCTGAACCGCTATAGCCTGCGCCGGAGCCAGCCATGATCGAGTTCATCGCTACTGTTCTGGGCGCGACACTGCGCATCTCAACACCGATTCTGCTCTCAGGGCTGGGCGAAACGCTGATCGAACGCGCGGGCATCCTCAATCTCGGCATTGAAGGCACAATGCTGCTGGCGGCGTTCAACGGCTTCGTTGTCGCCCAGACAACCGGTTCGTTGTTTGCCGGCCTGGCGGCGGCGATGCTCACAGGCGTCGTACTCGGTCTGCTGATGGGTTTCCTGACGGTCACTCTGGGGCTGAACCAGCATGTTTCCGGCCTCGGCATTACGCTGCTGGCCAGCGGCTTGGCATTGTTCAGCTTTCGCCTGCTGTACGGCGGCGCAAGCACGCCGCCGTCGCTGCCGGAGTCATTCCGCGTCATCCCTATCCTGTCCGGCACGCCGCTTGGCCCCGTCCTCAGCCAGTACGGCCTCACCTATCTGGCGCTGCTGCTTGTGCCGGTGCTGTCGCTCGCGATCACCCGAACGACATTTGGCCTGCGACTGCGCGCTGTCGGCGAAAATCCTGAAGCGGCGGATATGGCAGGCATCAACGTCTACCGGATGCGCTATCTGGCACTCATCATCGGCGGGGCGCTGATAGGGCTTGGCGGCGCGTTCCTGTCTCTGGCGCAGCTTGGCGCGTTTACTCACGGCATCATCAGCGGGCGTGGCTGGGTAGCCATCGCGATTGTGATCTTCGGCAACTGGCAGCCCGTGAAAGTGCTGGCCGGCGCGTTGCTCTTCGGTGGCTTGCAGGCGCTTCAGCTTCGCCTGCAAGCGGAAGGCGTGCCGCTTCCTTATGAAGCGCTGTTGGCTCTACCCTATATTCTGACGATCATTGCGCTGGCAATCGCCGGGCGCAACGCTTCGTATCCGGCAGCGCTCCTGAAACCTTACCGACGAGAAGGCTGATTTCCTAAAAAATGCTCGCGGTAGTCTGGACTCAGCATAAAGCCCCCCCTTTTTTAGGGGTCTCATTATCCCACCTCGTCGGTTACCCTAGCTTGGGTTGACACGTCTGGTCCGGCTGGCCCAGACGCACTGCAGTCTTTTGCAACCTGACTGGAAAAGCCGAGTTGCATGACCAGCCGGCGCTCTCCTGTCCAGGCGGATCGGACAGGCACATCGCCGGCTTTTCGATTCACATAACGTAATCAAACCCATGAGGGACAAAATGCTCGTAAAGCCTCCCCAGCCATCCGAACAACAGAGGGAACGGGAAGAAGAATCTCCCTGGCACAGCCTGTCACCGGATGAGTCGACCAATCGCCTCAAGGTTGCTCCCAATCTCGGTCTGTCCGAGGAAGAGGTAGCCGAGCGGCGAATGCGCTTTGGCCCGAACGAACTCATCGACCGGCCGCCCAAGAGCCCGCTGGCGATTCTCTGGGAGCAGATCACCAACCCGCTGGTTCTGCTGTTGATATTCGCGGCGATTATCTCCGCGTTACTCGGCAAAGCCGACAGCGTGATCGCCATCAGCGCGATTGTGATCCTGAACGCCGTCCTGGGCGTCGTTCAGGAATATCGCGCTGAACAGGCGATGGCGGCGCTGAAGCGTATGGCCGCGCCGACGGTGCGCGTGCGTCGCGGCGGGCGCGTGCAGGAAGTCCCCGCGCGCGATATCGTTCCGGGCGATGTCATCCTGCTGGAAGCCGGAAATATCGTTCCCGCCGACGGGCGCGTGATCGAATCGGCCAACCTGCGCGTGCAGGAAGCCTCACTGACGGGCGAATCGCAGCCGGTCGATAAGCAGACACAGGCCATTTCCGATCCGAGCGCCCCGCTCGGCGATCGTTCCAGCATGGTCTTTATGGGCACGTCGGTGACCTACGGCCGCGGCGCAGCAGTCGTGACCGAAACGGGCATGAAAACGCAGCTTGGCCGCATCGCCGACATGATCCAGTCGGTCGAAAGCGAAAAGACGCCGTTGCAGCGTCGAATGGACGAGTTAGGCAGTGTGCTGCTCAAGGCCTCGCTGGCGGTCATGGGCATCGCGTTCGTGGTGGGCCTGATCGCCGGAGACTCGCTGGAAGACGTATTGCTGAATGGCGTCGCCATCGCCGTCGCCGTCGTGCCGGAAGGATTGCCCGCGGTTGTGACGATTGCGCTGGCGCTCGGCGCGCAGCGTATGCTGAAGCGCAAGGCGTTGATTCGCAAGCTGCCCGCCGTGGAGACGCTTGGCTCCGTCACCACGATCTGTTCCGATAAGACCGGCACGCTGACCGAGAACCGCATGACGGTCACGATTGTCGACGTCGCCGGGCGCTCGACCCAGCTTGGCGAAATTCTCAGCCATCCGCTGCCCGAACTGATCCGTTCCAACGGCAACACGCCCGGCTACAGCGGCGCGCAAACGCTGACGCTGCTGGGCGGCGCGCTCTGCAACGACGCTTTTCTGGAGCCAAGCCCGGATAATCCGAACACGTTCGTCCCCGTGGGCGACCCAACCGAAGGCGCGCTGATCGTGGCAGCCGATCGCTTTGGCCTGCCCAAGGCGCTGCTCGATGACTGGTTCCCACGCATTGCGGAAGTGCCGTTCGAATCCGAACGCAAGCGGATGTCGACGCTGCACCGTATCGACGACTGGGACGGGGTTCAGGAAGCACGGCCTTATCTCGCCGGGCTGCTGAACGCAAGCCCCGGAGCCGTCTTGACCATCACCAAAGGCGCGGTTGACAGCCTGCTCGAAGTGACCTCTTATGTGCGCGAGAACGGCGAAATCCAGCCGATGAATGACGAACGCCGGGCACGCATCTCTCAGTCGAACGATCATCTGGCAGCCAACGGCCTGCGCGTGCTGGGTATTGCTTATCGTCTCGATGATGCCGTGCCTACGCCGGTGACTGCGAACACTGTCGAGCGTGACCTGATCTTCGTCGGCATGCTGGGCCTGATCGACCCGGCCCGCCCCGAGGCCAAGGAAGCCGTTCGCATCGCCAAACAGGCGGGCATCCGCCCGGTGATGATTACCGGCGACCATCCGCTGACGGCTCTGGCCATCGCCCGCGAACTGGGCATCGCAAACGAAAACAGCCGTGTGCTCACCGGCTACGATCTCGCTTCGATGTCACTCGAAGAACTTAACGCCGTGGTCGAAGAAGTGCCGGTGTTTGCCCGCGTCTCGCCGGAACACAAACTCAACATCGTGCAGGCCCTGCAAAACCGCGGCCACATAGCAGCCATGACCGGCGACGGTGTGAACGACGCGCCGGCGCTGAAACGCGCCAATATCGGCGTCGCGATGGGCATCACAGGGACGGCGGTCTCGAAAGAAGCCGCCGATACGGTCATCCTCGACGATAACTTCGCCACCATCGTCAGCGCTGTCGAGGAAGGGCGCACCATCTATGACAACGTGCGCCGGTTCATCAAATACCTGATGGCCAGCAATACCGGCGAACTCATCGTTCTGCTGATCACGCAGCTTATTCAGGGCATGACCATTCCGCTGACGACGCTGCAGATCCTATGGATGAACCTGATCACGGACGGCGTGCCGGCGCTGGCGCTGGGCGTTGAAAAGACCGAGAAAGGCAGCATGACCCGCCCGCCCTACAGCCCGACGGAAAGCCTGTTCGATCGCGGCCTTGGTCGGCACATTCTGCTGGTCGGCAGCCTGCTCGGCGTGACCGGTCTGGCGCTCGGCTACTGGGCATGGTCGAATGATATTCAGGCTGCGAATGGCGAACCCGCCTGGAACACGATGGTCTTCATCTTCCTGACGATCGCGCAGATGGGCCATGCGCTCGGACTACGCTCGCACCGCGAGTCGTTGTTCAGTCTGAATTTCTTCGGCAATCCGCTGCTGCTGGTGGCAGTCGTGACGACGCTGGTGGTCCAGTTACTGGCGGTCTACCTGCCGTTCTTCAACGAGATCTTCAACACGAACCCGCTAACGCTGGAACAGCTTGGGTTGTGTCTGGTTCTCAGCACGATTGTATTCTGGGGCGTGGAATTCGAGAAGTACCTGATCCGGCGCGGCGTGCTGTCATAACGATAGCGGCAACGATCAAGAAAGTCCCTCTTCCGGTAATCGGAGAGGGACTTTTTTTGCCTGCTTTCGGGACGTACACCCCTTCCGTTTTCCCTGCGACAAGAGCGTGTACGGCTCAGGCTTCCTCCTCGTCGCCAATTTCGCCGTCGATGATATCGTACACGGCGTCGAGGAAATCATCGGCCCGTTCGATCGCTTCCAGCGCAGCTTCATCCTGAGATTGCATAAGCTGCGAAGCCGCCTCCAGCAGCGCTTCGGCAGCGCGGACGACCAGCGACGCAATATCCTGATAATCATGCGCGACGATCAGATCGTCAATGACTTGGCCCGCTGCGCGCGTCGCGCCAAGCGCTTCCTGCAAGCGTGAAACCGCTTCGGTAGAGGTATTCATCGTTTTTCCTTACTGGCCCCAGTGCCGATCATCCACATTTTGCAGGCAATCTGGCTGCCGCCGCATTGAGACGGGCCACACCTTCCAGATACATGCAGGCCCCGCCGAACAGCAGGGCCTGCATTGTTATTGGGTCGTGCCGCCGCGCCTAGAACTCCCAGACCAGCACGAGGTTGTCGGCTCCGGCGGTCGCGATGCGAACACCGTCGGGCCGCCACGATGCTGCCAGCACTTCATCCGTGTGGCCTTCCAGCGTCTCGGCCACGGCCTGCGCGTTAACGTTCCAGATGTAGGTTACGCCGTCGTCGCCCGAACTTGCCAGTGCCAGTCCGGCGCTCCAGACGACGTCATTGACGGCGTCCTCATGTTCGTCAAGTACGGCCAGAGGCGTTGCCGTGGTCGCGTCCCACAGGCGCACCGTGCCATCGGCGCTACCGCTGGCAACCTGGAAGCTGTTGGGCCGCCATGCCACAGAGCGCACATCGTCGGTGTGCCCCTGTAGCGACGTCAACTGCATGCCGGTGGTCACATCCCAGATGTAGATCAGGTTGTCTTCACCACCGCTGGCCAGTAGCGTGCCATCGAAGCTCCATGCAACCGTCAGCACCGCGCCAACGTGTCCTTGCAGCGTGGCCAGCACATCACCCGTAGCGACATCCCAGATCCGCACCGTACCGTCGGCGCTGGCGCTGGCGACACGGGTCTGATCCGGGCTCCAGGCCACAGCATTGACATCCCCGGTGTGTCCTTCCAGCACGCCGACGAGCTGAACATCCTGGCCCGCTGCCGCGCTCCACAGATGGATGACATCATCAGCGCCGCCTGTCGCAAGTGTGGCATTGTTGCCGCTCCAGGCCAGGCTCAGAATTTCGTCGGCGTGGCCCTGCACCATCTGCTGCGGCTGCCCGGTCGCGCCGTCCCAGATGATGAGAACACCGTCCCGTGCGCCGGTCGCAATGCGCCCGCCGTCCGGCGAGTAGGCAACAGCGTTGACGGGTTCGTCATGAGCCTGCAGCGTCAGCACGGGTTGCAGTGATGGCGTCTCAGGCTCAACGGGCGTCGGCGTCGGCTCAGGCGCAGTGACCGCCACTTCCTGCTGCGTCGTGTCCGTGCGGCCGTCCTGTCCCGTCACCGTCAAGGTCACGATGTACTGCCCTGCCTGTGCATAGGTGTGGCGCGGGTTCGGCTCGTTGCTGCCTTGCCCGTCACCGAAGTCCCACTGGTAGGCGACCGCATTCTGGCTGCCACTGCTGTCGAACTGCACCGTCAGCGGCGCGTCCTCCACCTGCTGCGCGTTGAAGGCCGCCACCGGGGCCGGAGCCTGCACCGTCACCTCACGCTGCGTCGTGTCGGTGCGACCGTCCGCGCTCGTCACTGTCAACGTGACGACGTACTGCCCCGCCTGTGCGTAGGTGTGACGCGGGTTCGGCTCGTTGCTGCCTTGCCCATCGCCGAAGTCCCACTGATAGGCGGCCGCGTTCTGGCTGCCGCTGCTGTCGAACTGCACCGTCAGCGGCGCATCCTCCACCTGCTGCGCGTTGAAAGCCGCCACTGGGGCCGGAGCCTGCACCGTCACCTCGCGCTGCGTCGTGTCGGTGCGACCATCCGCACT
>QGUR01000140.1 GCA_003242205.1 Chloroflexota bacterium
ATGGAGTATTAGAACGGTTTGGGGGGTTGGGAAATGTTTAAAAGAGACACTGTTAGGCCGCAGTTCGGGGTTTAGCCGGATGAACGTGCCTTTTTCAACCAGCAGATCGCACAGCGCGTCGTACTCTTCCTGCGAGCCGTCACACCAGTGAATGGCGTCGGGCTTGCACAGGTTGACCATTTCCTGAATCCAGGTGCGCAGGCGATGGTGCCGCACATAGTCCGGAAACTGGACGATGCGCCCTTCGGGTTCGCTGTCCGAGAAAGTCTGTAGATAGGCTTGCATTACCATGGAGTGCCGTTTCTCCTCTCCTCGTCATTGTCTGCGGGCTAAACTAGTCCTCTGAGAGTTGCGGTCGTGACGCCGCCAACTGCGCCAGGACGCCCTGCTGCTGCATGATATCGCTCTGCACTGCGCGCAGCAGGTCAAGCGCTTCGATGATGCGGGGATCGGCAGGGGAATAATAAACCGACTTGCCCCGGCGTTCAAAGCGAACGACGCCTCGCTCCCGCATGATCCGCAGGTGATGCGACACTGCGGGCTGCGCCATCTGAACGATGGTGGCCAGTTCGCTTACGCTTCGTGGCGTCTCTGCCATGGCGTACAGCAACAAGACCCGGTGATAGTCTCCCAGTGCGGAGCACATCTCTGCTTGCCGCCGTACGATCTCCATCATCAAAATCCCGGCTTGCCAGCTAACAAACTAACCAATCAACATATGTCAACTATTCAATAGCTTACCCTCCGGACGATATTTGCGAGAGTGGCGGATGTCACGCGTTGGGGCTGACGATTGTTGAATTGTGTCAGGGGCGCGTATGCCGCGTTGCGGTCATACGTGAGGCCGTTTCAACAGCGCCCGCCGGAAGCGTCTTCGCTTATTCGATGCGTTCAAAACGCCCATCGAGCCACAGGTGATATAGTTCCACGCTGAGGTCGGGAAAATGTTCGAGCGTGCGCTGGCGCGACTGGCGCAGGTCGTGACAGTGGCGTTCGTAGTGGCTTTCAGCGCCATAGGCCCGACAATCTTCATGGTTGATCAGCAGCAAACGGTTGATGTGATGGAACCGTTTGGACAGCTCGATCTGGCTGAAGATGATATCCCAATTTTTGACCGCGCCCGCCAGCGCGACGCGATTGTAATTGCCGTGGCCCAGATTTTCGAGCAGCCACGGGTCGAGCAGGGCTTGAAGCCGAAAGTCAAAACAGGTGACGACCAGCGCTTGGGGAAGGGGCATGCAATTTCCTTAACAGTCGAAATCATGGCGCGTAGGAACTATGGTACAATACCACAGGCTGCGATTGCGACCGTCTTCCGGCGAACCTCTCGGCAGCGCTTTCCCCAACGACCCGGATTGGATCGAAACGAAACCATCCCGCCCGCCTGCGCGGCGGATAGAGATATTTGAGGTCCCATGAAATTTGAACAACTGAACCTGATCGAGCCTTTGCTGCGCGCCGTGCAGGCTGAAGGCTATGACGAACCGACGCCGATTCAGCAGCAGGGCATTCCGCACGTGCTGGCCGGCAAAGACCTGATCGGTTGCGCCCAGACCGGAACCGGCAAGACCGCCGCTTTTGCGCTGCCGATTTTGCAGCGGCTGGTGGCCGCCAATCGCAACCGGCAGGGCGGCGTCATTCGCGCCCTCGTGCTTTCGCCGACGCGCGAGCTTGCCAGCCAGATCGGCGACAGTTTTGCCGCCTATGGCCGCCACACCCGGCTGAAGCACGCCGTCATTTTCGGCGGCGTCGGCCAGCAGCCGCAGGTGGAGGCCGTGCGCCGTGGCGTCGACATTCTGGTGGCGACGCCCGGACGCCTGCTCGATCTGATGAATCAGGGCTACGTTCGACTGGATACCGTCGAAATTTTTGTGCTGGACGAAGCCGACCGGATGCTCGACATGGGCTTCATCCACGATGTGCGCCGCATCATCCGCGCGCTGCCCGCGAAACGGCAGACGCTGCTGTTTTCGGCCACCATGCCGGAAGCGATTCAGGAACTGGCCCGGGCCATCCTGACCAACCCGGTATATGTGGAGGTGACGCCGCAGGCGACTACCGTGGAGAAGATCGACCAGTCCGTCTTTTTCGTCGAAAAGCGGGATAAGCGCGCCCTGCTGGAGCATGTGCTGCGGGATACGGCAATTCGCCGCGTTCTGGTGTTCACGCGTACCAAGCACGGCGCGAACAAGCTGGTGCAGCAACTCGACCGCGCCAACATTCAGGCCGAGGCGATTCACGGCAACAAATCACAGTCGGCGCGCGAACGGGCGCTCGGCAATTTCAGGAGCGGCAGAACCCGCGTGCTGGTGGCGACAGACATCGCGGCGCGCGGCATCGACGTCGAGGGCGTGACGCACGTCATCAACTATGACCTGCCCAACGAGCCGGAGAGCTACGTTCACCGCATCGGGCGTACGGCGCGGGCCGGGGCATCGGGCGTGGCCTGGTCGTTCTGCGACAGCGACGAACGCGCCTATCTGCGCGACATCGAGAAACTGATCCGCCTGCGCGTGCCGGTGGTGGCCGACCACCCGTATGCCTCGCCACAGGCCATGCCCGCTCCTCAACCCAACGGGCAGGCGAATGGCCACCCGCGCGGCGCGAACCCGCAGACCGGCAGCGCCCGCCGTGATGGGCGCAAGCCCTCACGTCGCCAGTGGCACGGTGACCGCCGTAACGGTAACGGCTAGCGCTGCTGCCCAATACCCACAAAATAAAAGGGCGTCCTGTACAAACAAGACGCCCGTTTTTCCGTGACATCGTAATGGTTCATTGCAGTCGAGAAGCAAAATGGCTAAGGACGATTACATTGACCCGAATGCGCTGCCGCTGACCGCCGATTCACTGGCCGAGCAGCTTGCCGCGTGCGGGGTGAGCGCCGGGCAAACGGTGCTCGTCCACACGAGCATGAGCGCGTTGGGTTATGTTGCCGGCGGGCCGGTGGCCATCGTTCAGGCGCTGCTGCGTGCCCTGTCGCCATCCGGCACGCTGATGATGCCAACGCACACTACCGACAATACCGACCCGGCCAACTGGCGGCATCCTCCCGTGCCGGAACACTGGTGGCCCATCATACGCCAGCACATGCCAGCCTATGACCCGCGAGTGACGCCAACCCGGTTGATGGGAAAGGTCGCCGAACTGTTCCGCACATGGCCCGGCGTCGTCCGCAGCGCCCATCCGGCGGCCTCGTTCGCGGCGCTCGGCCCCAATGCGGCGTATCTGACGGCGGATCACACCTCGCCCGAAGACTGGTTTGGAGACAGATCGCCCATCGGAAAACTGTACGAACTGGACGGCCATGTTTTCCTGCTCGGCGTCGATCACGGCAACAACACCTCGCTGCATCTGGCCGAATACCGGGCCGATTTCCCCAAAAAATACGTGCGTGAAGGGGCGGCGATGATGGTGAATGGCGTTCGCCAGTGGGTCGAGTACGACCTGCTCGATATGAATGCCGATGATTTCCAGACGATTGGCGAAGCCTACGAAGCGGCCAACAACATCTCGCGCGGACGCGTTGGGCGGGCGGAGGTGCGCTTCATGAGGCAGCGCCCGCTGGTCGATTTCGCCGTTGAATGGATGGAAAAGCACCGGAACCTCACCCCCTAGCCCCTACGCGGTCTCGCTGCCGCTCAACTTCGGTCGGCTGCGCCGACCCGCTTCGTCCAAACCGTGTCCGATTTAGAAAGGGGGAATTGCAAAGCGTGAACACCTGTAGGGGCGACGCGGCGCGTCGCCCGCTAGGAAAAACCAGCCCGCTAAAGAGGCTGTAAGGCATTCGTCTAGCGGCGTAGGGAACCTCACTCCCTAACCCTACGCGGTCTCGCTGCCGCTCAACTTCGGTCGGCTGCGCCGACCCGCTTCGTTCAAATCGCGTCCGGTTTAGAGAGGGGAAGATGAGGTTCAGCGGTTCAGCTTCTCAGGTACGACGCGCCGTTGACATCGACAATCGTGCCGGTCAGATATTCCGCGCCTTCGGAGGCGAGGAACAGCGTTGTATAGGCGACATCTTCCGGGGTGGCGACGCGGCCCATGGGGCTTTGATTGCGAATGGAATCTGCCAGCGGCCCGGCGAGATCGCCGGCTGCCATATCGGTGGCGACGACGCCCGGCGCGACAATCGCGATATAGATTTTGTGGGGCGCGAGCGCGACCGCCAGCGACTGGCTCATGGCATTGAGCGCGGCTTTGCTAGCGGCGTACAGGGGGGCTTCGGGCTTGCCGCGAAAGGCGGTGCGCGACGAAATCGTGACGATGCGCCCGCCGGTTCCCTGCCGGATCATCTGCCGGGCGACGCAGTAGGTCGTGTTGGCCGCGCCGACCAGATTCGTGCTGAGAATGCGCTGGCCAATCGCCTGCCACTCGTCATAGCTCACGTCTGGCAGCGGGTGCTCCTGAAAGATGCCCGCGTTATTTACCAGAATGTCGACGCGGCCCATTTCCTCGACCACCGTTTCCACCATGCGCTCAACCGCTGCCGGATCGGCGATGTCGGCGGGCAGCAGCAGATGGCCTTCACCTTTCAGGCTTTCCAGCGTTTGCCGGGCGGCGTCGTGGTTCCCTCGGTAGTGAATGGCGACCCGCGCGCCGCGCAGCGCAAACTGGCGCGCGCATTCGCGGCCAATGCCACGCGACGCGCCGGTAATCAGAACGACTTTTCCTTCGAAATTCATGCGCTTTCTCGTTCGGTAAGCTCATCTGTCAGCTGCAAAACCAGCGCGATCAGCTCATCTGCAATGCGCTCGTGTACCGCATCGAACGGCAGAACCGGCTCGCGCACGCGGGAAGTCGCGTAGACGCCTTCGCGGTGCAGCAGCCGTTTGAAAAAGTGAATCGAAATATCGAGATGCTGGTTGGAAAAGGCCAGCACCGGCAGCAGGCGGCGGAACAGCGCCTGTGCCTGTTCGCGTTGCCCGGCGTGGTACAGCCGGTAGATGGTGGTGTAAATGCGGTGCATGCCGGTCGGCATGATGCTGTGAACGCCACGGTCGAAGGCTTCGATCATCTGCATGACGGCCCAGCCTCCGGCAACGTGCAGTCGCCCGCCGGTCGCTTCCAGAACCTGCGAATACTTGACACCCGCAGGCACGACCTCGATCTTCAACGACTGGAACGCTTCGACTTCCTCAAACAGGCGGGCGATCAGCGGAACCGGCACGCCGTAGCCGCTAAAGTCCCAATCCTGAAGCATCAGGAAGGGCGGTTGTATTCCGGCCAGCGCGCGCACGTCCGCCTCGTATTGGGCTTCGCTCTCGAACGGCAGACTGACCAGCACGCCGTCGCAGCCTAGCCGGAGCACCGTTTCGGCGTGGCGCAGGCGTTCGGCCTGAGTGGCGGCGGACGCGCCGCCGATGACGGGCACACGTCCCTGAACGACCTCGACGACCGTTCGCACCAGCAACTCGCGCTCGGCTTCGGTCAGCTTGTCGACTTCGCTGGCCATGGCCGGGACGAGAAAGCCGGATACGCCTGCCGCCAGCGCGCGCTCGACATTGCGCTCGACAGATGACGTGTCAATGCGGTCATCGTCCGTGAACGGCGTGTTCAGCACCGTGATGATGCCGCTGAGCCGGTGAAGAAGGTCGGAACCGGGCATAACTTGCTCAGGTTTTATCCTTTAATGCCGGTGCGCGAGATACCCTCGATGAAATAGCGCTGCAGCAGCATAAACACGATGATGGGCGGCAGCGCCGCCATGACCGCGCCCGCCATCGACTGGCCAAACGCCTGCGTGCCCTGCACCATGCCGGGGCGCAGGCTCATGAATTGCGCCACGCCGACCGGCAGCGTTCGCACGGCGTCGGTGCGCGTCACGATCAGCGGCCAGAAGAAGCTGTTCCACGTCGAAAGGAACGTGATAATCGCTACGGCGGTCAGGGCCGGGCGGGCCAGTGGCAGCACGACCGACCACCAGATACGCAGCGCGTTCGCGCCGTCCACCCGCGCCGCGTCTTCCAGATCGCTCGGAATGCTGAGGAAGAACTGGCGCATCAGAAAGACGCCGGTGACGTTGCCGCCAACGGGCAGGATCAGCGCCAGATAGCTGTCCGTCAGGCCCAGACGCGAAAACAGCAGGAACAGCGGAATGACGGTGATCTGGATCGGCACGAACAGCATGGCGATGGTGAGCATGAAGATCAGGTTGCGTCCACGAAACTCCATGCGCGCCAGCGCATAGCCCGCCAGCGAGTCGAGGAACAGCACGAGGATGGTCGCGGCGGTTGCCACAAGCAGGCTGTTGCCCGTCCAGCGCAGGATGGGGTAGTTATTGAGGACCTTCGTGAAGTTCTCAATCGTCGGCGTGCGCGGAATCCAGACGATTTCGGTCGTGGCGATTTGCGCTTCGGGCTTGAATGCGGTCGATAGCATCCAGCCAATGGGCGCGAGCGCCAGCACAACAATCACGCCGAGCAAAACATACCAGACCAGATTGCCGAGCAGTTTTGAGTTTTGCATCACTGCGCTCCTGACAGGCCACGCCGGTAAGCGCGCGTTTGCACGACCGCGAACACCACCAGAATGACGAACAGCAGCACGGCGATTGCCGAGCCATAGCCAAACTTGAGGAACTGGAAGCCGGTCGTATAGATGTACTGCACCAGCGTCAGCGTTGCCGTGCCGGGGCCGCCGGAGGTCATGACGAATACCAGATCGAAAACCTGGAACGAGTTGATGATCGTCAGCATCAGAACGAGAAACAGCGTGGGCGCGAGCAGCGGTATCGTGATGTGCCGGAAGAGGCCCAGACTGTCCGCGCCGTCAATACGCGCCGCTTCGTACAGCTCTGCCGGAATGTCCTGCAAGCCTGCCAGAAACAGCACCATGTTGTAACCGACGGTCCACCAGACCGTCGTCAGCACAATGCCGAGCAGCGCCCAGTCCTGGCTCACCAGCCAAGGGACTTTCCCCAGACCGAACGAGCTAAGCGCCAGATTGACGAGGCCGAAGTCCTTGTCCAGCAGCCACGTCCACAGCACGCCGACCACCGTCGACATGATGACGTAAGGCGTGAACACCGCCACGCGGCCCAGCGCACGCCCCGGCTTCTGGCGGTTGAGAAACAGCGCCAGCGCCAGCCCAAGCACGATCAGCAGCGGCACGGTAACGAGCGAAAAGATTGCCGTGTTGCGTAGCGCGTCGGCCAGCCGCGGGTCGCGCGTCATGGCCTGAAAGTTGGCAAGCCCGACCCACTGCGGTGTGCCGATGGCAGCCCAGTTGGTGAACGAGATGCCAAGACCGGCGATCGACGGGCCAAGCCGGAAGACGACGAAAAAAAACAGGTAGGGCAGGACGAACCAGTAAGGCGTGGCGTTGAAGCGCCAGGCCTGCCCGGCTGCCTGCTGCGTATCTGTCGTTCGCGCGCGCGGTAGGACTCGCATCGTTGCTTCCTTCACCATAATGGCCGGCTCGTCTTACGGCGGGCCGGCCATCACGTTCATGCTGGTTACGGGATGGACAGAATGCCGGTGATCGCGTCGCAGGCGATCTGGGATTCCGTCAGCGGGTCCGCCTGTTCCAGAATGATGTGCTGCGCCATGACCATCATCGGCGTGGGCGCATTGGAGGCGAAGATTTCATTGTGCTTGGGAATGTTCGGCAGCAGCACCTGGTAGGGCAGCATTTCCATGAAGGCATCCCGACCGGGCATGGCCTTGAATTCTTCCGATTCCACCAGTTCGAGGAAGATCGGCAACTGGCCCGATTCCAGCCATGCGGCGGAGTTGGCTGCCAGCCATTCCAGGAACTGGACGGCCTCATCGCGCTTCTCGGGGTCGGCCATCGACGGTAGCGTGAAGTTGTGGCCGCTGCCCCAGACTGCCGGCTGGTCAAAGACGGTCGGATAGGGCGCGGATGCCCAGTTGAAGCCGGATTCCTCACGCGCCGCTTCCAGCGCGGGGATCTGCCACGGGCCGTCGACCAGCATGGCGGTGCGTCCCGACAGGAAGTCGCGGGCATAGTCGGTCTGGCCCTGCGGGGCGATGTGGTGCGTGTAAACCAGATCCTGCAGGAACTGCCATGCCGCCGCCGACTTTTCGACGTCCATCGCGCACGACAGGCCGTCGTCGGAGATCAACTGCCCACCCTGCTGGTTGTACAGCGACCACCACTGGAAGAAGGCGTGATGGTTGGTGTGCATGTTGATGGCATACTGGACGATGTTCTCAGGGTCGAAGCCTTCGTCGCCGGGGTGCAGGCCGTTGGCGTCCTTCGTCAGCAGGCGGCCGATTTCGATCAGCTCCTCGCCGGTCGCGGGCGGCGCTTCAATGCCGGCCTCTTCGAACAGGTCGACGTTATAGAAGATGCCGTGAACCGCGAGATCGAGCGGGATAGCGTACATCACGCCGTTGTAGAACTGGCGTTCCCACGCCACCGGGTTGTAGTTTTCTTCCTTGATGACCTCGGAATTGGCGACGATTTCATCCACCGGGTCGAGCATGCCCAGCTCGATGAACTGCGCCATTTCCTGCGGGTGCATGGCCAGAATGTCGGGCGCTTCGCCGGCGCTGGCCGAAGCGACAAAGCTGTCGAACAGCGGCGACCACTGCTGAATGCTCAGGTTAACCTGAATGTTGGGGTTTTCTTCGTTCCACCGCTCAACGATCTGGCGCATGATGTCGCCGTCCGGCCCCGTCCAGCCGCCCCAGAACTCGATGGTGACGACTTCATCCTGAGCCGAGACGCCGCCGCCGACCAGCAGCGCAAGCACAAACAGAAGGGGGAGGATTTTACGCATGATCTACTCCTTCTCATGAATAACGTTACTCGCTCTGAAGGTGCGAAATAGCTGTTGTTGTCGTGCAGTCTCCTTTCACTCACAACGCCGTCATGTGCAATTCGAGCGCGCTGAGCGCTTGCCAGCACGCATCGATAGCTGCCTGAGGGGCCTGAGGCAGCGGCGCGCGCACATCGCCAACCGGCAGCCCTCGCTTTGCCATCATGCCCTTGTAGAGTGACAGATCCGCGCCGTCCTTCAGAATGCGGCGTACGGCGTCAAGTTTGGCCTGAAGTTCACGCGCGGTGGCGAGATCGCCCCGGCTGGCGGCGTTGTACAGTGCCACCACCAGCTCCGGCACGACGTTGGCATTGCCTGATACGCAGGCGTCAAGCCCATTGCCGATGCCGGTCATGATAAGGCTGTCGGGGCCGATGGCCGTGTTAAAGCGGTCGCCGAGGGTTGCTTTTGCGGTGAAGAGAACGTCTAGCGAGCCGCTACTATCTTTCAGACCGATGATATTGGGCGTGTTTTCCGCCAGATGGATGACAACCTCGCTGGAAAGCGGGTTGTTGGCGACGGCGGGATTGGCGTACAGGTAAAGCGGGAAGTCAGGGACCGCTTCCGCGACGGTCTGGAAATGGCGGATGAGCGCCTCGTTGCTAAGGCGGAAATAGTACGGTGTGATGATCGCGGCGGCGTTCGCGCCGATTGCCTGCGCGTGCTGCGTCAGTGCGATTGTGCCTCGTGTCGTGATATCGCCGGTGTGAACGATGACCGGCACACGCCCGCCGGCGGCCCGCACGACCGCTTCGGCCAGCCGCTGGCGCTCGTCTGGCGTCAGCAGAGGGCCTTCACCCGTCGTGCCCAACGGGAAAAGACCGGCCACGCCGCGCTCGATCAGATAGTCGATAAGCGGCGGCAGCGCCGCCGGATTGAGTTCGCCTGCTTCGTCAAATGGGGTCAGCAGCGGGACGATGACGCCCTTAATGTTTTGATAGTTCATGTGCCGGTTGTCCTTGTGCAAGCCAGTCCTCTGTGAACCGGGCGTAGTGAATGTGCTCGCGCCTGTAGGTGTAAACGAGGTGCAGAAGCTCGTCTTCAGTTTGCAGCAGCGTCGGGTATGAAAACTCGTGACGCTCGTCCTCGATGACCTGCATGGCCGACCAGCGCTCGTCCTCATCGCCGATCATGACACATAACGGCGTTCGCAGGGTCGCGCTGTTGTTGAACGCCAGCACGAGCCTGCCACTACGCAGGCGCAGCAGGTCGATGCCGGAGTTCGGGTTGGGCAGGCCGGTCGGCGTGGCGATACTCCACGTTTCGCCGCCGTCGAACGACTCCGTTCGCCAGATGAAACCGCCTTTGCCGCCGGTTCTCAGATAAGCCAGCAGGCTGCCGTCCGAGCGCTGTACCAGACACGGATGGATATTGCCCGCTTCGGTCGTGATCGGTTCGGTCAACCGCCAGCTTGCGCCGTCATCATCCGAGATCAACATGCGCGATTGCCACGTATTCTCGTCGTAGGCGGGCAGGATGATGCGGCCCGGCAGCACCAGCGGTTTGCTGCGGAACATCAGGCCGGGATAGTCGAGCAGGCGAACGGGCGGTTCCCATGTCCTGCCGTTATCCCATGAGCGCTGCATATGGGGTTGAGCGCTGGTCCAGTCGCGGTCGGTGATAACGTTGAAAAACAGCCACAGACTGCCATCGGGGCGGGGTAGAAAGACGTTCTGGCCCAGCGCGTGATACGGCACTTCGGCGATGACCTGCGGCTCAGACCATGCGGTTGCGCCCGGTTCCAGCCGCGACGACAAAATGACGACATCGGGCGCGGTTTCGTACGAGCCGCCGAACCACGCGCTCAGCAGCGTGCCGTCGGGCAGCGCGCAGATGGTCCCGCAGTGGGCCGTGGGGCGGTCTGGCAACTGGTCAAAAATCGGTGCTTTAAGAATCATTGGCAATTATTTCCGTTCCGGTACGTGCGCGTTGCGCGAAAGCGTCGATGGCACATAGCCCATACGGCGGGAAATTTCGTGCGCCGTCTGTACCAGTGCCGCGGCGAGGGATTCCCGGTTCGCGTCGATGATATTCGGGTCCGCGCCGGAGATGCTGCACGCGGCGACGATGCGCCCGCGCGCGTCGAAGATCGGCGCGCCGATGCAATAAGTGTCGTATTCGTGTTCCTGACGGTCGAGCGCATAGCCCTGCGCGCGGATCTGCGCCAGCTCCGCTTCCAGTTCTTCGAGCGAGGCGATGGTGAATTCGGTGAAGGTGGGCATGCCCGCGCGCTCGATAATCTCTCGAACCGTAGCCTGAGGAAGTTCGGCGAGAATAGCCTTGCCGAGCGAAGTGCAGTGCAGCGGGACGCGATCGCCGACGGCGCTGCGGGCCAGCAGGCGCTGTGACGACTCGATCGCGTAGATGTAGAGCAGGGCATCGCCATCCTTAACGGCGAGGTAGACCGTCTCGTTACACGAGTCGGCCAGCGCGCGCAGCAACGGGGCGGCGCGGCCGGACGGT
>QGUR01000457.1 GCA_003242205.1 Chloroflexota bacterium
CCTTCTCACCGGTTTGCCCGGGCCCACCCCGGCCGGCGGAGGTCGGCAAACTTCCCTTCGCCCCCACACGCCCCCGACAATATGACCTGGCCAACCCGCGCGTTGTGCCAAGCCGCCACCATACATGGTGGAATTTCCCCGACCTGAGCGGAGCGCCAAAGCCCGTGAACCATCTGACATGGGGCGGAGGCGATATTCGCCTGCATCATCTGTGGTGGCTGCGCCACCTGCCGCACGTCACAGGCCAGACCGGCGGTGTGGCGCACAACTGGTGGCGTTATGTCGTCGATCCCAATACCGTGGACAACTGATGTGGCTGCGGTTCTGGTTTGAGGACGGCAGCCGGCAGCGCGACCTTTGCCGTAGTGCCGCGCCCGGCCTCCGACTCGAGTGCGAGAGCGCCGCCATGCGCGTCGATCAGGTGATAGGCCAGCGCAAGGCCGAGGCCCATGCCCTGCTGCTCCTGCTTGTCGCGGTTGAGCTGCTGGAAATGGGCTAACGCCTGTTGAAGCTGGTCGGGGGCGATCCCCGGCCCGTGATCGGTCACGCTGACGTAGACGATTTCCTGCTCGCGCCACTGTGAAATCGTGACGGCGCGGCCTTCCGGCGAAAAGTGCAGCGCGTTGAGGATCAGTTCTGACAGCGCGTGTTTCAATGCCTGCGGGTTGCAGATCACCGGCGCGTCGGCGGCCTCCACAATCCGGTCGATGGTCACATCCGCATTGCGATATGCATGGCGACGGGCCAGCTTTACCGCGCCATTGACGAGCTCTCCGATCGGCGTCTGGATACCCCGTTCAAAAATCGAGCGGCGGCTCAGCGAACCGGCCTGAAGCTGAGCCATCAGCACGATCTGATCGACCAGACGGCTCAAACGCTTGCTTCCCGAATCCAGCGTATCGAACAACTCGTAAAGCTGCGCCGGTTCGAGGGTGTGCAACTGCCGCGCGAGGAGGTCAACAACCATGTTGATGGTGCTCATCGGCGTGCGGAGTTCGTGCGTCACCATATGAATGAGCTGCTGCCGGGCATGTTCCAGATCCTTTTCGGCAGCGAGCTTCATCGCGTCACGGCGCTCCAGACGCGCGCGCACGGCGCTCAACAGTTCGCCTGTGGTAAACGGCTTGGTCAGGTAGTCGTCGGCCCCCAGCGCCATGGCCTGTCGCAACGAAGCCCGGTCAGTTTTCGCCGACAGGAAAATGAACGGCGTCATGTCCAATGCCGGTTCCCGGCGCAGGTTCTGCAGGACATCAAAGCCATTTACGCCGGGAAGTATGATGTCGCAAAGCACCAGATCGGGCCGGTGCTGCCGGGCCAGTTCCAGCCCCGTAATCCCGTCCGCCGCGTCGATAACCTCGAAGTGCGTTAACTCCAGAATCTGCGTAATCTGCGAACGTAGAAGTTCATGATCCTCAATAACCAGAATCGTTGTCATGTTCTGCAATCTGGCAGCCGCCGCGCAAAGCTCGTTACGCTCATTGTAGCATTGAATGAGCGGCCACCATGAGCAGCGCGAATAAAAAATTTGTGAAGAGTTGAGACAGCCCGCGGGAAAGGGCGCGTCTACACCAGTTCCTTAATGCTTTCGGCGAGCGCCCGATTGATGCCGGGAACCGCAGTCAGCTCTTCGATGCTGGCATTCCGGATGGCGTCAATCGAGTTGCCAAAAGCCTTCAGCAGCGCCTTGCGACGGGCCGGCCCCACGCCGGGTATGGCTTCAAGCCGGCTGGCCATGCCCAGTTTCGTGCGCCGGGCGCGGTGCGACGTAATGGCAAAGCGATGGGCTTCATCGCGTATCCGCTGCACCAGAAAGAGCGCGTCGCTCCGCCGGTTGAGGATGATCGGCTGCGGATCGCCGGGGCGGTACAACTCCTCGAACTGCTTCGCCAGCGCGACGACCGGCACGCGGTCCAGCAAATCGAACTCCCTGAGCACCTCGACGGCGACGTTAAGCTGCCCCTTGCCGCCATCGACCATCAGCAGGTCGGGCAGCAGACGCCAGGTTTCGTCCTTGTCCTCGCCGCCGGGCGCAACCAGTGCCGGCTCTTCCAGCGCTTGCTTCCAGCGATTGAAGCGCCGGGTCAGCGCCTCGCGCATCGACTGGTAATCGTCCGAACCCTTGTGGCTGACCGTGCGGATGTTGAAACGGCGATATTCGTTCTTCTTCGGCACGCCACGCACAAACATCACGCGGCTGGCGACAATGGCTGTGCCCTGTGTCGTGCTGATGTCATAGCATTCGATCCGGTTCGGCGGTCTGGGCAGCCCCAGCGCTGCCTGCAGTTCAGCCAGCGCGGTCTCCTGCTTGTGGGTATCAGCCTCCCACTGGGCGCGGATCATATGCAGCGCTTCCTTCGCGTTTTCCTGCGCGACTTCGAGCAATTTGCGCTTGTCACCGCGCTGCGGCACGGTGATCGTCACCCGCTGCCCGCTGCGTTTATCGCGCAACCAGCGTTCGATGATGCGCGCTTCCTCGATATTCTGCGGCAGCACGACTTCGGTCGGAACCTCGGCAGCGCGATCGTAGAAGCGCTTGATGAACTCACTCAGCACTTCTTCGTCGCTTTCACCTTCCGTGCCTTCCAGCAACCGGGAGTCGCTGCCGATGAGCTTGCCGTTGCGGATGAACAGAATCTGCACCACCGTCTCGCCGTTATCGCGGGCCAGCGCGATCACATCCTGCTCGGTCATCGACGTACTGACCGCCTTATGCTGGTGGGTGATGTAGTCGATGGCCTTCAACTGGTCGCGTATCGCCGCCGCGCGCTCGAAGTCCAGCGCTTCGGACGCCTCCA
>QGUR01000141.1 GCA_003242205.1 Chloroflexota bacterium
CTCGGTTCCGGAGTAGACCATCACCGTCCAGCCACCATAGACGGTTATCAGCTCGCTGTCTTCGTCGGGCGCGGGGATCGGCGCAACCGCGAGGTGCTCAAGGAATTCAGGATAGTTGTCCTTGATCCAGCCGTAAACCCAGTAACCGGAGACAAACATGGCTGCCTGCCCGGTGGGGAAGCGATCATCCGTCGGGTCGCTTCCGGTGCTGGTCGGCGCGGCATAACCGTTCTTCACCAGATCGCCCCACAGATTGAGGGCGCGCGCGGTTTCGGGCGTATTCGCAACGGACGCGGTGAAGTCCTCGTTGACGATATCGCCGCCCGCCATCCACAGGAAGGGATAGAAGATGAAGTTTTCGTAGTAGTCCGGGTTCATGGGCAGCAGAATGCCGTAACGCTCAGGCGTCGTCAGCGCTTCGGCGGCGGCCATGAGTTCGTCCCATGTCGTCGGCACTTCCAGCCCGGCCTCTTCGAACATGGTCTTGTTGTACCACAGAGCAACCGGCTCCATCTCGAACGGGATCGAGTAGATGTTGCCGTTCAGCGTGACCGCGTCCCACGACGCCGGGAGAATGTCTTCCCACAGGTAATCGGGGATGTAGTCGTTCAGCGGCAGCGCCAGACCGCTCTCGGCATAGCGGCGCCAGTCGCCGGGGCTGATGAAAAAGACGTCCGGCGCTTCGCCCGTGGCAATCCCGGTCGTCAGGATCTCGCCGGTATACTGCGCCCACGGGAATTCCTGACGCACGACCTGCAGATCGTGGGTCGCATTCCACTCTTCCACATATTCATCGAAGAATGGATCAACCGCTTCGGCATATTCGAATGTCCAGAACGTCAGGGTGTCGTCCTGCGCGGAGACTGTCAGCGAGGTGGCGAGCAGCAGGACAAGCGACAGAAGGGTAAAGAGCTTTTTCATTGCAGGCTTTCTCCTTTAGTCATTAACGATGAACATTGCTCGCGCGAGTTAGTTTTCTTGTGCGGTCGCCTCCTTAATCCCTGTGGTATTTGACAAAACGGGAAATCGATTTCATCATAAACTTACTGTAACGCGCATCATTTTTCCTGTCAACCAGCCAGGATAGCGCGAAACCGATCACAAAGCAGACCGAAGATGACAAATTTCCGGAAAAATTCGACTGTCTGGCACATTATCCCAGATAACGATTTCTCAACATAGCGGCCAGAAGTCTTATTCATCGAAATGCGGGAAACAGGGTTAAACTGAGGGCCGATGGAAGAATCAAGCAAACCGATCACCATTCAGGATGTCGCGCTCAGGGCCGGCGTTTCCCGCGCGACGGTTTCGCGCGTCCTCAATAGCCACCCCAGTGTCGCGCCAGACCTGCGCCTGCGCGTTCAGGAAGCGATCAATGCGCTGGGCTACCAGCCGAACCGCACGGCACGACGCCTGCGCGCCAATTCCAGCGACGTGCTGGGCCTGATTATCCCCGATATCCAGAATCCGGTGTTCGTTAGCGTTGCTCGCGGCGTCGAAGATGAAGCCTACAAGCACCAGATGAACGTCGTGCTGTGCAACACCGACGACAACGCCGCCAAGCAACAGGCCTATCTACGCATTTTGCAATCGGAACAGGCGGGCGTGATCGTCGCCCCGACCCACTCCTACGATGGCGAAGCGCTGCGTAAAGTTCGCGACGCCGGTATCGCAATCGTGCTCATCGACCGCCGTCTGGACGACTTTGAAACCGACACGGTGCTGGTCGATAACGTGCGCGGCGCGGCGCTGGCCGTCCGGCATCTGGTGGAACTGGGATACCAGCGCATCGCCATGATCGCGGGCCTGCAAACGCTGTCGCCGGGCCGGGAACGCCTTGAGGGTTACCGGCAGGCGCTTCTGGCCGCCGGACGCGAGATTGACAGCGAACTGATCGCTCAGGGCGATTTCCGCGAGCAGGGAGGCTACGAACAAATGCGGCGTCTCATGTCGCTGCCAAACCCGCCGGACGCGATCTTCAGCAGCAACAGTTTGACATCGCTTGGCATGCTGCGCGCGCTGCGCGATCTGGGGCTGCGCGCTCCGCAGGATGTGGCGCTCGTGGGGTTCGATGATCTGCCCTACGCGGATTACATGTGTCCGGCACTGACGGCAGTCGCCCAACCGGCCTACGAAATCGGGCGGCAGGCGGTACAGTTGCTACTGCGGCGGCTGCAGGAACCCGATGCACCGGCCACGACCATCACGCTCCAGCCCCGGCTCATCGTGCGCCAGTCATGCGGCGCGGCATTGCGGCAGCAATCGAAATAGGCTCCCAATGCGCCATTGCCGCTGATCCGCTTGCAGCCCATCCCCAGAATCAGCGGCATTCCGCAAGCCATCAGGGCGCTACCGGCACGAGCCATGCGTGCCCCTGCGCGCCTTCAATCGCCCAGCCGGTGTGAACGCGCTCTCCGCGCGTGCGGACGCGCCACCAGATGTAGCCATCCGTGATCTCCGGCCCTTCAAGCACGTCAACGTACATATTCGTATACAGCAAAATGATGGCTGGCGCGTCGGCACTTGGGCTGGTCCGCAACCCGGCGGCGTGTCCGGCTTCAGTGACGACAGCAAGCCCGCCCACCTGCAGCGCCGACTGGAAGGCGGGAGGCGTGGGTAGAAAGGCCGGCGTCGGCGCGACAAAAAACGGCACTTCAACCTCTGGCTGCGTGACGGGCACAGCCGGCGTGGGCGTTGGCGCCGCCGCCACCACGGCCTGCGTGGCCCGCGCAATCGAAACCGGGTCAGACAGGTCGATCCACGGCTCGTAAGCGGACACGTGCGGCGTCAGGTCGCCTGCCCATGCCAGTTGGATCGTCACGCCCGGCGGCCCCTGCCCGACCGGATAGCCGGCGTCGACGCCATCGCGCGTCGGCGCGACCATCAACGTGGCCAAATCGCCGGCGGTCAAATAAATAAACCCATCGCCAAAGCCCGACAGATCGCCCGCAGGCAGCGACAATTCGCCGCGCAGGACGCCGTTTCGTTCGAGCACCATCCAGCTCGCGCGGCCCCATGCATCGCTTGCAGGCGCGAGAATGAGCTCGTCGTTCTGAATGAAACGCGGCTGTCCGAGCGAGCGTTCGGCGTCGTGATAGAACGGAAAGCGCCGCCCGCTGGCCGGATTGTAAACATAGAGCACGTTGTGCTGTTCCGGCCCCAGCGCCGGGTTCGCCGCGAAGCGCTCGTCACGCCCGGACAGGATGATGTCTCCCGTCGCTGTAGACACGTCTCCCGCAGCCGGAAAATTCACATTATCCGCCAGACTGCCGGTCGCAGGGTTCCACAGCAGGCTGGCAGCGATGGACTCGCCGTTCCCATCCACGAATTGCAGATCGAAGGCTACGTCATCCGTTCCGAAGTGCCGGACGACCGGAACCAGAGCGCCCGCCGGCAGACCGAGCGCCGCAACGACCGGGTTGTCGGATCGCAGTTCGGAAAGAATCGCGCCGGAGGCGGTGTTCAGCACCAGCACGCGCCACTGGCCATCCAGCGTCGTCAGCCCGACCGCCAGCGCGACGCCGGTTTCGTTAAAGACCGAAGGAGAGGCATGATAATCGAGACCGCTGGCTAAAAGGTCGGTCAGCACAAAGTCGGCGCGAACGGACTCGGCCTGCAGGTCAAAAATCACCAGACGGTGCGCGCGTAGCGCCTCATTGCTGGTCATGTAGGCGACCAGCCGCCCATCGCGGGAAACGGCCACCCGCTGCGGATAGGCGTGCCCCTGAACGGACGGAAGCGCGATGTCACGAGCCACGCCGCTGCTATCGACATAGGTCATGACTCCGCCGGGGTTATACAGCCACACCTGCCATCCGGACGCCTGCGCCCGAACCGGCCACCCCGGAACCAGCAACAGCGCCAGCAGCAACATGCACCAGACCCGCATTCGCACCAACCTCACATCAGGGACAAACCGACCAAACATTTCGATTATAGACCCAGATACCACGCCACTTCATGCCAGACAAGAACCGGCAACGCGAGGAAAGCTCACGCCAATCCTTAATGCACACCTAAACAATTGCCGGTACACTGCCAGATACTCCCGAACCGGCACACCAAGGATAAAAACCAGCGTGGCCCGCAAGCAGACTGTCCGGCGCAAGCCGCTCCCCCAACCCGTCACTGACCCGGTCGCCACGGCGCGCGCTGCTCGACTGCGCTATGTGAACGACGACGAGCCGGGCATTCGCCGGCGGCGGCACGGCAAGGGCTGGACCTATCTCGACCCGGAGGGCAAGGTTATCCGCGACCGGGCCGTGCGCGCTCGCATCGAGGCGCTGGCAATTCCGCCTGCCTGGACGGACGTCTGGATTTGCGCCGACGACAGAGGACACATTCAGGCGACCGGGCGCGATGCAAAAGGGCGCAAGCAGTACCGCTATCACCCGCGCTGGCAGGAAGTGCGCGACCAGACCAAATTCGAGCGCATGTTGCTCTTCGGTCAGGCGTTGCCTCGTATCCGCGAGCGCGTCCAGCGTGATCTGAGCCTGCCGGGGCTGCCGCGCGAGAAAGTGCTGGCGGCGGTCGTGGCGCTGCTCGGTTCGACGTTCATTCGCATCGGCAACCCTGAGTATGCGCGCAGCAACGACTCGATTGGCCTGACCACCATGCGCGACGAGCATGTCTCGATCCGGGGATCACGAATCCGGTTTAAGTTTCGCGGCAAAAGCGGCAGGGAACACGCCATTGACCTGAGCGACCGCCGTCTCGCCCGCATCGTCAAGCGCTGTCAGGATGTCGAAGGGCAGGCGCTGTTCCAGTACACGGATGATGACGGCAACCCGCGCGCGGTCACATCGTCGGATGTCAACCAGTATCTGCGTGAGATTAGCAACGAGGAATTTTCCGCCAAGGATTTTCGCACGTGGGGCGGAACAACGCTGGCGCTCAGCGTGCTCGGCGCACTGGACTCGTTCGAGAACCAGTCTCAGTTCAGGCAAAATGTGATGGAGATGTACCGCACCGTTGCCGCCCAGCTGGGCAACACAGTGGCCGTCTGTCGAAAATATTACATCCATCCCGCCGTGCTGATCGCTTATGAGAAAAACGAATTGCCGTCGCTGCTGGACGAAAAAGCGCCCCCGCTGGATGAAACGGACCGGCTGTCACTCTCGCACTGCGAGCGCGTGGTGATGGCATTGCTCCTGCAGGCTGCTGAAGCCGCCGGTTGAATCCCCCCTCAAAGGTTTCCTCCCTGTAACATCTTCAAGCCGCCTTCTTCGGCTAAACGTTGGTTTTTCGTTTGCAAATTGCAAAGGGCTTCTAACCCTGACGTGGTGGAACCGTCAAGCAGGTCTAAACGTCTTACTTAACAATGGTATGTAACATGTCGTACGATAAAGCGCTTTGGGGGGGAATCCATCATGTTGACGTGGCATCATGCAAGACGGCTGACGGCTGTGCTGCTGTTGGCCGCCGTATTTCTGGCGCTGGCCGCGCCGGTTGCCGCGCAAGGCAACGCGACGATCGTCAACGCCTCGCGCGTCAACCTGCGTAACGGCCCAGGCGTGGGTTATGGCGTCGTCACCGTATTGACGCGCGGACAGCAGGTGACTCTGCTGGGCGCGAACGCCGACGCAAGCTGGTATCAGGTTCAGACGACGTTTGGCCATGTGGGCTGGGTCAACGCCCGTTACGTGGCCGGTAACTACGCCGGCATCACCGTGCCGCAGACCGCACCAACCGGCAGTCAGAGCGCGGTGGTCACGGCGCATTTTCTGAACGTTCGCAGCGGGCCGGGGGCCAACTTCCCCGATCTAGGCACGCTGTCTCGCGGACAGGCGCTCGATCTGGTGGGCCGCAACGCCGATAACAGTTGGGTGCAGGTCAATATCCCCGGCGGACTTCAGGGCGTGTGGGTGAGCGCGCGCTACATCTCCGCCAGCCTGCCGATCAGCTATCTGCCGCTGGTGAGCAATACCGGCGTCTCGCCCGCCTATCCACAGCCGGTCCCGGAATGGGGTCAGGTCGGCATCGTCACAGCCCCGCGCTTAAACGTGCGCTATGGTCCAGGCGTCTGGCATGGCGTATTTACCCGCCTGAGTCAGGGCGAAGGCGTGAGCCTGATCGGCCGTGACGCGAGCGGCGCGTGGCTGCTCGTTCAGCTTGCCAACGGCAGCACCGGCTGGGTCAGCTCCGGTTTCATCACCAGCAGCTTCCCATTCCACCTGTTGCCGGTACGCTCCTAGGCGCATCACCACAGGCATTTCACGCGAGGCGTCCCATGTGGACGCCTCGTTGCCGTTGATCACATACTGAAAATCTGTTGAATGCTGAGGGGTAGTCAAGCGTCAGCAGCGGTCACAACGCTGCAATTCTTCGCATTACTGGCGCGGATCGTATATGATTGGCAAGTAAAAAAGTATACAGTACGGAGCGTTCTCAATGGTTAAGCGACTGCAAAACTATATCGGCGGGCGTTTTGTCGATGCCGAGGCGACCGAATACGTCCCGGTTTACAATCCCGCGACGTGCGAGGTACTTGCGGAGTGCCCCGATTCGTCACGGGCTGACGTGGATCGCGCAGTACAGGCCGCGAAGGCGGCGTTTGACGAATGGCGCAGCACACCGGTCCTCAGCCGCGCACAGTACATGTTCCGGTTAAAGACCCTGCTGGAAGACAACTTCGAGAGGCTGGCCCGGATCGTCGTCGAAGAAAACGGCAAAACGCGCGACGAAGCGCGTGGCGAAGTGCGGCGCGGCATCGAGTCGGTAGAATTTGCCGCCAGCGTTCCCTCGCTGATGCGTGGCTACAAGCTTGAGGATGTCAGCAGCGGGATCGACGAAACCGCCGAACGGCAGCCGCTTGGCGTATTCGCGGCGATCACACCGTTCAACTTCCCGAATATGGTCCCGCTCTGGTTCCTGCCCACCGCCATCACAACCGGCAATACGTTTGTGCTCAAGCCGTCGCCGCAGACCCCGATCAGCATGGACGTGCTCTTCGAACTGCTCGATGAGCTTGACCTGCCGGAAGGCGTCGTCAACCTCGTCCACGGCGGCAAGGAAGCGTCGATGGCGCTTATGGAGCATCCCGACGTGGTTGGCGTTTCCTTCGTCGGCAGCACGCCGGTTGCCAAGATCGTCTATGAAACCTGCGCCAAATACGGCAAGCGCGTTCAGGCTCAGGGCGGCGCCAAGAACTACATCGCCGTCATGCCGGACGCCAACATGGAAGCCAGCGTCGCCAACATCATGGGTTCGGCCTATGGCTGCGCCGGGCAGCGCTGCCTCGCCGGCTCGGTGGTCGTCGCTATCGGCGATGCCTACGAACCGCTCAAGGCCGAACTAACGAAGCGCGCGGCGGCTATTCGCGTCGGCAGCGGTCTGGAAGAAACCACGCAGATGGGAACCGTCATCTCGCCTGAAGCGCGCGACCGTATCGAGCGCATGATCGAGGAAGGCGTGAAGGAAGGCGCGAAAGTGATCCTCGATGGCCGCGGCAAGAAGGTTGAGGGGTACGAGAACGGTTCGTTCGTCGGCCCGACGATTCTCGACGAAGTGAAGCCGGAGATGACCGTTGCCAGAGAGGAAATTTTTGGGCCGGTGCTTTCGATCATGCACGTGCCCGATCTAAACTCGGCAATCGAAGTGATCAACAAGAGCCGCTATGGCAACGCCGCCAGCCTGTTCACGAACAGCGGCAAGGCAGCGCGGGAGTTCAAGTATCGCGTCCGCGCCGGGAACATCGGCATCAACATCGGCATAGCGGCGGCAACGGCGTCGTTCCCGTTTGGCGGCCAGAAGGAATCGTTCTTTGGCGACCTGCACGGTCAGGGCCTCGACTCCATCGAGTTCTATACCGACAAGAAGATCCTGATCGAACGCTGGCTGTAAAGCCGCATTCGTCGCGCCGCGCGGGGCAAGTTGTCATGGCTTCGCGCGGCGCGTCCGGTTCATCCATGCCATGATCCGTTACACCGACACCCTCGCAGGAATCACCGTCGACCAGTTGCGCGGCGGTTTTTTTGCCAGTTGGACGCGCCCGCTGACGCCGGAAACGCATCTGCGCGTCCTGCACGGTTCCGACGCGGTGATTCTCGCTATCGACGATACGACGGACATGGTCGCCGGCTACATCACCATGATTAGCGATGGTGTGCTGTCGGCGTTCATTCCCAACATCGAAGTGCTGGCGGATTATCAGGGGCAGGGTGTCGGCACGGAACTGATGCAGCGCATGCTCGACAAAGTCCGCCATATCCCGAATATCGATCTGATGTGCGCCCCGGACGTTCAGCCGTTTTACCGGCGTTTTGGCATGCAGCCATGCAACGGCATGGTCATTCGCAAATCGGTTCCTGACATCAACTGCTGATGGCAGCACCAAAGCGGACCCGTCTTTCGAAGTTTAGAGGCAGTCTATGACACTTCTCAATCAGTTCGGCGCTATTCTGACCTTTGCAATCGATTTGGAAACGCGCATTCGCGATTACTACCAGCAGGCCGGAGACAACGAGCGCGCCGCCGCCGCAGACAAGCGGCGTGCCAATCTGGAGCGTGTGCGCCGGGAAAACGTCACCGAAATCAAGCTGGAACCGATTGAAGGGCTGGACGAGGCCAATTACCAGTTCAACTGGGATGACACATCGGCGGCGGGCCAGAAGGCTATCGAAGCGACCGCCGCCCGGTTTTATAACGACGTCGCGCCGCATATCAACGTGCGCGAAGCCCAGCGGGCGCTGGAACGTGCCGCCCGCCAGCATAGCGAACTGGCGGAGAGCTAACGCAAGAAGAAGCAGAGGGCTGGCGACGCCAGCCCTCTCCCAGCCCTGCCTAACCGTTCTTCCCCTGCTTGCGCCCCCCAAGAGGCTGAGCGCCGGGAGAGAGATTGGAAATGCAGGGCTGCTATCCCACCGCTTCCATCAGCCCTTCGGCGATCACGCCACAGGCCAGCCGCGCGCCGGAGTCGCCCCCGACTAGCGTCTCCTCATCGGGGCCACCATAGCGTTCCGGAATGTTGGTGAAGTTATCGGCGTTTTGGTGGATGACAATCGCGCTGCCATCCTCATCCAGCAGATCACTCACAGAGAAACGGTCGGTAATCGTCAACAGACCGCCCGTGCCATCCGCCAGCACGTATAGAGCCGGCAAGTCACCGGAATGGTTGGGATGCTGAGAACCATCGAGGTTCAGATGAGCGCCCGCGGAACTAAACGGCTGTTCGGTCGCCGGGTCACACTGGCCGGTCTCATGAATGTGGAAGCCGTGAAACCCCGGCGGCAGATTGTTGACGAGCACCTGCACGATGACCTGCCCCATGTCAGCCTGCGTTATCGAGACCTCCCCAACGGCGTTACCGTTCGCGTCCTGCAATGCCGCGAACGCGCTGCCGCCCCCGGCAGTCGCTTCCGGTGTTGTGTCCTGCGCCAGAACCGCCAGCGGCGCGATAGCCGCCAACGCGAACACGAGCGCGATACCCCTCCAAACCAGTCCTTGCCGGATGCGGTTCGTCATCACAACCTCCTGCCTGTCCAATAGCGAAGCGGCGGGCGCAGCGCGAGCGGCGCTCCGGACCGCTGCGGCAGTATAGCAGATCACCCTTAATGACGAAAGACATAACGCTTGCAGGCGAAAAGAATGCGAGGCCGCGGGTTGTACAGGCCTCAGGATCGTGTAACATTCACAGCGCCGACGCCAGTAACCATCGGAGCGAAGCCAGCAATCATGGCGCCTGAAGCAGGAAAGCAAGCAGCCCGGTCATCCGGGCGACGTCGCATTTGGTGGCGCATCGCCGGTATCGTGTTGTCGGTCGGGCTGCTGGCGTATATTCTGGCGCAGATCGACGTCGCCGAATTCATGGCCATCGTGCGGGGCGTGCCGGCTCAGGCGCTGCTCGGCGCGTTTCTGGCCTACGCGCTGCTCAATTATTTCCGCACCCTGCGCTTTCGCACCTTCATGCCGCCGCCTCACCCGACGGTCGCCGAACTGACGCCGATTGTGCTCTATCACAACCTGCTGACGCGCGTGCTGCCGTTCAAAACCGGCGAAATTTCGTATGTCGTGCTGCTGAACCGGCATCTGAAACAGCCGTTGAGCGAAGGCGTCAGCAGCCTGCTCAGCGCGCGCCTGTTTGAACTGGCGCTGGTCATGCTCGGCGGCGCATTCGGCGTGCTTTCCGTCGCGTCGCAACCATCAACAAGCCGCTGGCTGACCTTTGCGCTGCTGATCGCCGTTCTCATCGTCTACATGATCGCGCTTTACTATTCGGGTAGCCTGCTGCGCCTGCTCGCCCGCGCGTGGGCGCGGATCGTTGCCCCGCGTCTCATGTCGCGTTTCCCCACTCTGGAAAAGCGCGTCGAAGAAAAGCTGCATGTTTTCGCGGGCCAGTTCGACCGGATTCACAATCCCCGCCTGCTGCTGTCCGCGTGCCTGCTTTCGACCTGTACCTACAGCATGAGCATGTTGTTCGACATCATCCTCATGCGCGGGCTGGGGCTGGATGCGCCTCTGGGCGTGCTGGTCACGATCATCAGCATCAAGATGTTTCTTGAAGCCGCCCCCATCGCCGTCAGCGGTTTCGGCGTCATCGAAGGAAGCTGGACCTTCGGGCTGGTCACGCTCGCCGGGCTGGACATCAGCACTGCCGCCTCGATGGCCTTCTTTCTTCATGCCAGCCAGATCGTCGCCGCCGCGCTGCTCGGCGGGGCCGGGTGGTTCCTGCTCTCGCGGTTGAAACCTCAGCCCGGCACGCCCTCCGAAGCCAGCATCCGGCGCTAAGCCATCTGGCAAGTCCACATGAGCGCAAGCGAGCCGCTCTCGCTATAATACGAATCAGCCAGCCCTGATCCTGAATTTACGAGGGTAAATCGACCTGATGCGGCCGGCTTGCCTGTCATTTTGTATTGACTTTGACACTTAGGAGTTACGCAATGGAGTTTGCAATAACATTTAAAGGTGATATTGATCCGAAGCGCACAGTCGCGTTGTGCAAACAGGCCGAGGTCGCGGGCTTCAAGTACGCGTGGTTCTTCGACTCACACGTGCTCTGGCGCGAGTGCTATGTCACGATGGCCATGTGCATGGAGCATACCGATACCTTGCGCTTTGGCCCGTGTGTGACGAACCCCGGTGTGCGCGACTGGTCGGTCGCCGCAAGCCTGTTC
>QGUR01000142.1 GCA_003242205.1 Chloroflexota bacterium
CAGCAATTCCGGGCAGGGGCTGATTTCGCATTTGCATGCCTCCCCGCCGGACGCGCCGGAACGCGTGGCGGATGCGCTGGCGCGCATTCTGGCCAAAACACCGGACGAACGCTTTGCGAGCGCAGATGACTTTTTCCGGGCGCTGGACGAACCGCCGCTTCCGCCACAGCCGGACGATATATTTCTTTTCTCGGAAGTCGAGTGACCGGAAGCGACCGGCGGCTGCCGGACCGAACGACTTTTACCCCCATGTCCGTGTATGTCCTCCGGATCACGAGTGGTCTGGCGGGACTGAGCGCGACGCTATGTGCGCTGGCCATCATTCTGGCGCACGGGCTGAAGCTGGGCGCAGGCGACCTGCTGTTTGAGACGAACCGCGCGGGCAACTGGGATATCGTCTGGCTCGATGTTGCGACCGGGCGAACGATCGCGCTGATGGACGGCGCGCATGATGAAAACGGGCCGAGCTGGTCTTTCGATGGGCAGTGGATCGCTTTTTCGGCGGACGTGGAGCGCGACCTGCTGCCAGAAATTTATGTGATGGACGTGAGCGGGCGCGACGTGCGCCTTGTCGTCGGCGATAATGGCAGCAATCGTCGCCCGGCCTGGACTCCCGACAATCGCTCGATCATCTTCATGCGTAATTACCGCCGCATCCGCCAGATCGAGCTTGAAACCGGCTTTGAGGAGGAGATCGCCAGTGGCTTTAGCCCGGTGTGGTCACCGGATGGCCGTTATCTCGCCTTTTACGACGATCCTGACGGGCGTTTGAACAACGATATTTTTGTGTTCGACCGGCTGACAGGGCGGCTGTATAACGTGACGGCGTATCCGGGCAGCGACTGGTCCCCGGCGTGGTCGCCGGATGGCGCGTGGCTGGCCTTTGCTTCGCGGCGCGACGGCAGCACGGATATCTATCTGCTGGATGCCGGTTGCCTTGCCTCGGATGCGGGCATCGCATCGTGCCGGTCCTCGGTCCGGCGGCTAACGACGCACCCGGGCAGCGATTATGACCCGGCGTGGTCGCCGGATGGCGCGCGCCTGGCCTATGTGTCCGAGCAGGCGGGACAGTTCCAGCTTCGCGTGATCGACGCTGACGGTTCGAACGACCGGCTGTTATTTGCCGGGCCGGGAATCAACCAGTATCCGCGCTGGCGGCCCCGGTAGCTTATCAAAAAAACGCCGCCCAGGGCGGGCAGCGGGTTTGCAGTTGTTTGCAACCAGACAACACGGACGCCTATCACCGGCGGCCGTGCAGTGCCTCGATGTGGCAGCGGCGCAAAACCGCCGCTCAACTGTTGAGGAAGGTCTGGTAGAGGCGCACGGTGTGCTTTTCGGGAGCCTGATAAAACTCGTCTGCCGAAATATCGAGCGTGACGCGGCGAGACGGGTTCTCGTTCACGGTGGGCTGCGTGGCTGCAAACCGGCGAATGACCTCGGCGTGCGGTTTCAGCGTTCCGTCGGGCCGAACGAGGCCGAAGAAGCGCTCGTGTTTCGACTCGTCGCAGGGCGGCTTGTCCCATAACTCCGGCACATAATCGGCGTAGCACCACAGCATCGCGCCGGTTGCGCCGACATCTACCAGCCGGGGCAGGACGGCTTCGATATAGGCAGCGAAATCCTCTTCCGACGCCATGAATTGCTCTCGTGGCTTGCCGTAAGCGGTCCAGCGCCAGGTCTGGGAAGGCTCGCCCGGCCCGACCGTGCAGCCGCCGAATTCCTCCATCAGCGTTGGCTTGCCGCACAGCGCCGTCACGAGCGCGCAGGTATAGGGCACAAGGTCGGGATCGAGCGGGTCGCGCGCCCATGGCAGGTACATCGGATAGGAATGCATAACGGCGACATCGGTTTCCGCGAACACCTGATCCACGCGCAGGCCGTTGTTCTCCAGCAGGCTGGCGCTGTGCAGCCCGCATGTCACCGGATGCGCCGGGTCAAGCTGCTTGATGCGCTGCGTCATCTCGCGCACCCAGGCGCGACCGGTCGCGTCGTCCGGCGGGTGGGCGAACAGGTCCGGTTCGTTGCCGAGATTCCACATCCACAGGCCCGGATGTTCGCGGAAACGCCCGACTACCGTATCAAGCAGCAGGCGCGAGGCATCCAGCGCCTGCGGATCGGTGAACATGTTGCGATAGCTGCTTGCCGTCACTTTGCCGCGGCTCACCACCTGTCGCACATGCGGCGACGGTTTCGGCGCGCTGGCGTCCAACAGCCAGTGCGGAGCCCAGTTTGGCCCGCTCATATGGCCGGTGAAAAACGTGACGTCCAGCCCCAGACCGCGCTCGGCGGCAGCGTCAAATACCTGCTCCAAATGATCGAGCGCTTCGGACGACACGCTGTCCGGCTGAGGCTGAAAATCGTCCCACAGGAGGAAAATGCGGACGACCTGCAGGCCCAGATCGCGGATTACATCGAATTCTTCGCGTACTTCGCCCGCGTCGAAGTTCGACCACCAGTACATCGCCTTGCGTCGCGGCCAGTAGTTGACGCCTAACACAAACGGTTCAGGCACGTTTTACCCTTCCGGTTCTGATATTGCCCGGCTACTTATCGTGATGGCGACCGAACATTTGCCGTTAAAGACCGCCATCTGAGGCTGGCGTTCATTCCGTAGCCGGGCGTCTCGATTCAGCTTTCAGCAGCAACCGTCTCGCGCTCGGCTACATCCTCATACAGATAGCAGCGCGTCCAGCGGTTGGCGGACAGTTGCGTTACGCCCGGCATTTCCCGCCGGCAGATGTCCATCACGTGCTTGCAGCGCGGCGCGAACGGGCAGCCTACACCTACCTGCGTCAGATCGGGTACTTCGCCGCGGTCCTCGGTCACGCCTGTGCGGAGGCCCTTTTCGGGGTTTGGCACGGCGGACAGCAAAAGCTGCGTGTAAGGGTGCTTCGGGTTCTGGATCACCTGCTCGCTTTCGCCGCCTTCGACGATGCGCCCGGCATACATAACCAGCGTTTCGTCGGCAAAATAGCGCGCGCTGGCGATGTCGTGCGTCACATACAGGAAAGCGATATTCTGCTCGTCGCGTAGCTTCGCCATCAGGTTGAGGATGCCCAGACGAATCGAGACGTCGAGCATGGAAACCGGCTCGTCGGCCAGAATGACGCGCGGCTCTACGGCGAGCGCGCGCGCAATCGCGACGCGCTGGCGCTGGCCACCGCTTAACTGGTGCGGGAACTTGTCCGCGAATTCCTCGACCGGCGTGAGCGCCACGCGTTCCAGCAGTTCGTTAACCTGTTCTCTCAGTTTGCCGCGTTTGGCCTTGCCGTGAATCAGAAGCGGGCGTTCCAGATGAGCGCGTATCCGCCGCACGGGATTGAGCGAGCTGAACGGATCCTGAAAGATCATCTGCACGTGGCTGCGATATTCGAGCAACGCCTTGCGCCCTTTGTCGCCCAGAATATTGCGGCCTTCGTACAGGATCTCGCCGCTGGTCGGTTCATACAGGCGCACCAGCATACGCGCAATCGTGCTTTTGCCACTACCGCTTTCGCCAACGAGCGCCGTCACGCGGCCCGGATACAGCTTCAGATTGGCGTCCTGAACCGCGCGGACGGTATACCGGCGTAGCGCCGTGCCGGTCACAAAGTGTTTTGTCAGGCCGCGCGCTTCCAGCAGCGGCTGGGGGGCGTCGTTAATTCTGCTGCTCATCGGCAACCTCCTCGGCAACCAGGTGGCAGGCCGCCATGCGATTCGGGCCTATGGCCAGCAGTTGCGGACTGATCTGCTCGCAGACGCCCTCGATTTTCACCGGGCAGCGCGGATGGAACCGGCAGCCTGAGGGCGGGCTGACCAGATCGGGCGGAGAGCCGGGGATTCCCATCAGCGTCTGGCGAGGGCCGGAAATTGTCGGGAAGGAATTCATCAGTCGTTCGGTATATGGATGCTTGGGCGCGGCGAAGATCTCCGCTGCCGGGGCGATTTCGACGATTTTGCCGGCATACATGATGCCGATGCGATCCGAAAATTCGACCAGCAACGACAGGTCGTGCGTGATGAACAGGATCGAGAAACCGAAACGCTCGCGCAGGCTCTGAATTTCCTGAATGATCTGCTTCTGTACCACGACATCGAGCGCCGTCGTCGGCTCGTCCATGATGATCAGTTCCGGGTTCAGGGCGAGCGCAATCGCGATGACGACACGTTGGCGCATGCCGCCGCTTAACTGGTGCGGGTAGCTGTTGATGCGGTTCGGGTCAATGCCGACCACCTGTAGCAGCTCGCGGGCGCGCTCCGTTGCTTCCTTTTTGCTCACCTGCCGGTGCGTGCGAATGACGTCGGTGATCTGCTCGCGGATGGACAGCACCGGATTGAGGGAGTTCATGGCGCTTTGCAACACAATCGCCACGTGTTCCCAACGGAAGCCGCGCAGTTCATCCTCTTCCATTTCCAGAATGTCCTGCCCGGCGAACTTGATTTCTCCGCCGACGATATAGGCGGGAGGCTTCAGCAGCCGGGTGATCGCGTGGGCTATCGTTGATTTGCCGCAGCCGGACTCGCCTGCCAGACCGACCACCTCGTTGGGATAGATGTCAAACGATACGTCGTCGACCGCGCGCACGGTGCCGCGCCGGGTCCAGTATTCCACTTCGAGATTACGGACTTCCAGAAGCGGGCGGTCGAGCGCGTGCGAGCGAGTTTTCTGAATGCTCTGGGTCGTAAAAATGCTGCTCATGCCGATAGCCTCTCTTCGGTGCGCCGGGCAGCTTTGCGCTTCTTAACAGGGGTAGGCGACAGACCGGCTTCGGTACGCAGCCGCGGATTGGTGATTTCGTCGATGCCGTAGTTGATGAGCGTCAGGCTAAAGCCAACCAGCGCGATGCAGACACCGGGCGGGATGAATGTCCACCACGCGTTCGTCAACAGGGCGGCGTTGTTCTGCGCCCAGAAGAGGATCGTGCCCCATGTCACCATGTTCGGGTTGCCAAGGCCGATGAATTCGAGCGCGGCCTGCGTCAGCACCGCGTACAGCACTGCGCCGATCCAGCTTGAAACGACCAGCGAGGTCATGTTCGGCAGGATTTCGAACAGGATGATGCGCCACGCCGGTTCGCCGACAACCCGCGCGGCGGCGACGAAGTCGGCATTGCGTAGGACCAGCGTCTGCGACCGAAGGACACGAGCGCCGTATGCCCAGCTAACGAGGCTGAGCACGAGCACAATCGTCTCCGGACCGGGGCGTTCGATCCAGCGCGATACGACGATAATCAGGGGCAGGCTTGGAATGATGAGGGCGACATTGGTAATCAGCGATAGCACTTCGTCTACCCAGCCACCGAGATAACCGGCAGTCAGCCCCATGACAATCGCGATGACCATCACCACCGTGCCGGTCAGAAAGCCGACGGTGAGCGATGTTCTGGTCCCGTGGACGATCTGTGCGAACACGTCCTGTCCCTGACGGGTGGTTCCGAGGAGATGCTCGGCGCTTGGCGCTTCGTGCGGGCGTCCGATCATACGCGTCGGATTGACCGGCGCGATCACCGGCGCAAAAATGCCGATCAGCACGAACGCGGTGAGAATGCTCACGCCGAGGGCGGCCTTGCGGTTCCGCAGAATGCCGCGCAGCCATGCCGGGAAGATGGCTCCCAGAATGCGGCCCGGCAGGTTGATCGGACGCGATTGCAGCGGGATCGCCGGGCTTGTGCTTTTGGTTGTTTCCGTGCGTTCCATAAGACGGTCCCTCTAGCGCGCGCGCGGGTCGAGCATGACATAAGCCATGTCGGCGATCAGGTTTGCGACCAGCACTGCGACGGTGATGATAAGGAAGATACCCTGCATCAGCGGATAATCGCGAGTATTCACAGCGTTGAGCAGCGTGAAGCCCATGCCGGGATAAGAAAAGACGATTTCGGTGAGCAGCGCGCCGCCGAGAACGAAGCCGAGCGACATGGCGAAGCCGGTCAGGCTCGGCAGGATGGCGTTGCGGGCTGCATACGTCAGCATTACACGGGTGTCAGGCAGCCCTTTGGCCTGCGCCAGTGTGATGTAGTCTTCGGCGAGTACGCCGATCATATTGTTACGCATACCCAGCAACCAGCCGCCAACCGAGGTGACGACAATCGTAATTGCCGGCAGCAACATGTGCTGGATGACGCTCATCACGTACACCGGGTCTGACCAGTCCTGAATCAGGTCGGTATCGGCTGCCTGACCAAGCGGGAACCAGCCGAGGTGCAGTGCAAAGATGTAGAGCGCCAGCATCGCCAGCCAGAAATAGGGAAACGAGTTCAGAATGCCGGTTATTGGCAGAACGATTGTGTCAACAAACCCGCCGCGCCGCCAGGCGGCGATAACGCCCAGTAGCGTGCCGCCGGTGAAGGAAATAATTGTCGCCAGCCCGACCAGCCGCAGCGTCCATGCCAGCGCGGACCCGATCACCTGTGCAACCGGCACCGGGAAGAACGCGACTGAGATGCCGAGGTTGCCTTGCAGCAGGGAGCTCATGTATGCCGCGTATTGTTCGTGCAGCGGACCGCGGACAAAGCCGAAGGTTTGATACAGCGATTCCATGGATTCCGGGCTCAGGCGCCCCTGAAAGCGTGCAAACATGATCTGTACAGGGTCGCCGGCCATCATTCGTGGAATGAGAAAGTTAATTGTGACCGCGACCAGTAACGCGATCAGGTAGAAGCCGAGGCGGCGTAGCAGAAAACGCATCCGAAATGTCCTTCGTAAAGACTGTCTTTATCGTAGTATACGCTCCACACAGGTCGGACTGAAAATATGCCGGGCCAGCACAGTACGTGCTGGCCCGTTTGTTCATGACAGGCTATTCACCCGTCAGGTCTTCGTGGGGATGGATCTGAAGGGCCACGAGCAGGCGCGAGTTGCTGTCGCGATCCCACGGGCTACCCTGAGCGTAGTAGTTGTCTTCGGTCGGGAAGCCGGTGAAGGTGCTGGTGTTGTACTCGTACCATGTCGGGCCAGGGAAGAGCGGGACGATGACGACGTTCTCGACCAGAATCTCAGCCAGTTGGCCGATGATCTCGCGCTGTTCGGCTTCGTCGTTGGTGGCCACGAAGGCGCGGATCAGCTCGTCGGCTTCATCGCTGGTCCAGCGGCTCCACGTCACGGCGTTGGCGCGGCCATCGGCGCCGATCAGTTCGCTGAACATCGTATCGCGGAAGTGGTTCCACGGATAGCGGCCGCTCGAACCCCAGCCAATGGAGATGTCATAGGTGCCGGTTTGCAGGTTGTTCAGCCAGTCACCGAACTCCGGCGTGGCGACCTGAGCGTTCAGGCCGACATCCTGCAGGTTCTGGCTGATGACCTGAACGCTGGCTACCCAGTCGGTCCAGCCGCTGACGGCCTGGATGTTGAAAGCAATGGGCGAGCCATCGGGCATATCGCGCCAGCCGTCACCGTCGGCGTCGACGTAGCCGGCCTCGTCAAGCGTCTGCATGGCGCGCTCAGGATTGTAGGTTCCAAGCCCCATTTCTTCGGCGGTCGCCAGTGCGGCTTCACTCTGCCAGTCGGCGAAGCGCACGCCAAGACCAGCGGGATCGGCGGGAACGGTGTAACCGTACATGCCGATGTTGACGACGCCTTCGTAGTCAATCGCCTGGCTGACTGCCTGACGGAAGGCTACGTCGCTGAAGGGCGCCTTTTCGGTCTGGAAGTAGAGGCTGACCGTGCCACCACCCGGCCAGAAGTAGTAGCCAACATCTTCGTTGACGGCGACGACAGTCGAGTCGATGTCCGGAATAAAGTGACCGGCCCAGTCGATTTCACCGGAAACGATAGCCAGCGTGGTCTGCTCGTTGCCGGGGCGCGCCACATACTGCAGGCGTTCGACGTAGGGCAGGCCCTCGATCCAGTAGTTCTCGTTGGCGCACAGTTCGTAGACCTGATCTTCAAAGCGGCATACGATGGCGAACGGCCCCGTCGCGACCGGATCGTCGTTGGTGAAGGTGATCGGGTCGTCAATTTCCGACCAGATATGCTCCGGCACAGGCTCCACTTCGCCGATCAGTGTATCCGCCAGCGTGTAGACGCGGGACAGGTTGAACTGAAGCGTGTAGTCGTCAATGCGTTCAATCGAGTCGATGAAGTCCCACAGAGCGGCGCGGTCCAGCTCAGGATATTCCTTCATCAGATTGATCGTGAACAGCACGTCATCGGCGTTGAATTCCTCGCCGTCGCTCCACTTGATGCCCTGACGCAGGGTGACGGTCAGCGTCAGCAGATCATCGCTATATTCAAGGCTGGACGCCAGCCAGGGCAGGCCTTCGCCGGTGACTTCGTTCCACACGAGGAGCGGTTCGTACATCAGGCCATGAACTTCATTGATGGGATCCGGCGCCATCGGGTTGAAGTTGCGAACCCAGGCTGAGGCATGACGGTGCGATACCTGAACCGTACCGCCGCGCGGCAGGTTCGGATCGGCAGTCAACGGCGTCTCGTCCTGCGCGGCGACGAAGCCGAAGCTCGTCACGACAAGGGCTAACACTGTCACAAGGACGAGTGTGCGGCGAAAAACACTTTTGTGCATTACCGTTCTCCTTTAACCCAAAATTCTGATAGCGTAGCCGATCATGAGTATGGGGTCAGCCCGTCCCTCCAACTAGTGACTATCTACACCTCCTCCCGATGACCATCTAAAAGAGTTGGAACCACTTGACTGGCGAACGACAAGCGTCGCCGGGAGAATTTTCTGGTAAGGTGGTTCGGCTCTGCCTTGAAGCAGATCAGCCAGCATCTGTGTGGCCAGGCTGCCAACTTCCTGAATGGGCTGGCGTACGGTAGTCAGCGGCGGTGTTGATGAGGCCGACGCAGGAAGGTCATCGAAGCCGACGATGCCGATGTCTTCCGGTACGCGTAGGCCGGCCTCATGAATCGCGCGCAGCGCGCCGAACGCCATCATGTCGCTGGCTACAAAGACGGCGTCTACCTGCTGCTGGAGCAGGGCGTTCATGGCTTCATAGCCCGACGGTTCGTCGAACCGGCCCTCAACAATCAGCGCTTCATCAACCGTCAGGCCCGCTTCCTGCAGCGCGAGGCGGTAGCCATCCAGTCGCGCGGCGGCGGCTCCCATATTCAACGGTCCCGTGATCGTGCCAATCCGCTTCCAGCCCATGTCGATCAGGTGAGAAACCGCCGCTCTGGCGGCTCCAAGATTGTCAACATCAATGAAATTGAGTTCTGGCAGCGGGGGTGGGCCGATGATCAAAAACGGTATCTGTACGTTGACGAGATACGGAATAAGCGGGTCATTATTCACGGCGGCGGCGATCAGTAGGCCGCCAAACAGGCTGTTTTCAAGCACGCGTTGGGCAAATCGATCCGCCATTTCATTGCTGTTTCCGATCCACAGCATGAGGGCGTAATCGAGTTCGTTGGCCTTGGCGGTGATGCTCTGGATGAGCATGGGAAAGTAGGGGTCGGTAAACGTCGAGGCGACGGCCTGAGGGATGACCAGACTGAGCACATTGCTTTCCTGCGTAACCAGCGTGCGCGCTGCGGCATTGGGTCGGAAGTTCTGCTCCCGAATGATGGCCTGTACCCGCGCGCGGGTTTCAGGCTTCACATTGGGGTGATTGTTAATCACTCGCGAAACGGTTGAGCGCGACACGCCGGCCAGCCTTGCGATATGCTCCAAATTCTGGTTCATTTGCTCCTCTTTGTGGGAGCGCTCCCAATCTACTGGCAGTATATGCCAGGCCCTGAGCCTTGTCAACCAGGCGAGAGGGGAGACTCGTTGAAATTACACAATTTGAGTGTGCTAATAGCGCCTTCATGTGAAGAATTTCGCATTTTTTGCCTGAGAACCGGTGATTTATTTGCCCGTTTTGCGCTAGACTACTTCGGGGAACCCGCATTTGGATGCGCCGGCGGAAGACGTCTGTGGGCTGTGTGAACGGGCGTGGTTCGGGAGCGTTCCCATTCTTTCAATTTGCGTTCATCAAGGAGGTTACCTGACGGATGGCGCTACCTGTTGGACTACAGCTTTACACGCTGCGCGATGCTCTCGCTCAGGACTACGAAGGCGTTGTTCGTCGCGTCGCGGAAATGGGGTATGCAGGCGTTGAACCGGCAGGTTTTCCCGGCACGACCGTTGAGAAGGCTGCCGCGCTGTTCCGGTCGCTTGGGCTGGACGTGCCGGGCGCGCACACGCCGCTGCCGCTGGGAGAGCAGCGGTCGGAAGTGCTTGAAACCATGGCGGCTCTGGGTTGCCGGTATCTGATCTGTCCCTATATGCCGCCGGAAGAGTTTGCCACGCCCGATAAGGTCAAGGCCGTGTGCGACCGCCTGAACGAAGCGAATGAGATCGCACGCGGGGCCGGGCTTACGCTCGTCTATCACAACCACTGGTGGGAATATGAGCCGGTCAATGGGTTTGTTCCCTATCAGATGATGCTGGAATGGCTGGACCCGACGATTCAGTTCGAGATCGACACTTACTGGGTAAAGACCGCGGGCGCGGACCCGGTTGCCGTCGTGCGCGAGCTGGGAGCGCGTGTGCCGCTGTTGCACATCAAGGATGGACCGCTGGATAAAGACGCGCCGATGGTCGCCGTAGGGCAGGGGAAGATGGAGTTTGAGCCAATCATCCGCGCCGGGGCCGAAGCGGTGCAATGGCTGATCGTTGAGCTGGATCGCTGCGCGACCGATATGCTTGAGGCCGTAGCGCAAAGCTATGATTACCTGACGAACAGAGGATTAGCTCGTGGAAAGCAAGATTAACGTTGGCATCATCGGGTGCGGCAATATCTTCAAAAGATATGTTGAAGGCTGCCGCCGGTTTCCAATTCTCAATATCGTCGCCTGTGCAGACATCGATTTGCCCCGCGCTCAGGCGCGGGCACAGGAGTTGGGCATTCCCAAGTGGGGCAGCCCTGAAGAATTGCTCGCCGATCCGGATATTCAGCTTGTTATCAACCTGACCGTTCCCGTCGTTCATGCCGAGGTCAGTCTGGCGATTTTATCGGCGGGTAAGCATGTCTACAGCGAAAAGCCGCTGGCGATCACACGCGAAGACGGGCGCGCCATCCTCGACGCGGCCCGCGAGCGCGGGCTGCTGGTCGGATGCGCGCCGGATACTTTCCTCGGCGGCGGCCTGCAAACCTGCCGCAGGTTGATTGACGAAGGAGCGATCGGCACG
>QGUR01000143.1 GCA_003242205.1 Chloroflexota bacterium
TTTTTAAGCGTGTAACAACGCGGACCAAACGCCAGCGCCGCCCCGGGCAGCCAGGCCCCCGGCAGCGGAACCCAGCCCACAGTGCCGACCAGCAACGAACCCACGAACAGGGCCACTGCGATCGGCGCGCGCTGCAAATTCGGTCGCTGCCCCTCGACCTGTCCGAGAATACTGATCGTGCGATCCGACGCCAGCAGCGCTACGTTGGGCTGACGCCCCTGTATCAGCAGCACATCCCCCATCTGCAGCGGCACCTGACTGATCTTGCGGCGGATGGTCTCGCCGTGCCGGTTGATCGCCAGCACCTGCAGGCCATAACGCTCGCGAAAACGGAACCGCTTTAATGTCCGCCCAATTAAGGGCGAACCGGGCAAGAGAATGGCCTCAACCAGATGCAACGTTTCATCCGAACGCAGCGACGGATCGGACAGCTTGACGTCAGCCTTGATGTCAATCCCGGTCCGGTCCTTGATCTTCAGGATTTCGTCGCGCTGCCCTTCAACCAGCAACACGTCCCCTTCCTGAAGCGACAGATCGGCGCGCGGCCCAAAGTATTGATTCTTGTCGCGCACCACACGCAGCACTTTCAGATCCAGCTCGCTGCCCAGGCCGGACTCGCGCAGCGTCTTGCCGATCAGCGGCGAGTTCGGCCTGATCAACAATTCTGTCAGGTAAATCCGCACGCCGAACCCATTTTCGAATTCGCCTTCGCCAATGCGATTTGGGATGATGCGGCTGCCGATGAAGTACATGTAAGCGATGCCGAGGACCATAATCGGCACACCGACCGGGGTCAGCTCGAACATCCCCATCGGCGGCATGTCATAGCGCGTCATCAACCCGCTGACAACGATATTGGTTGACGTGCTGACAAGCGTGACGGAGCTAGCGAGAATGGCCGCAAAAGCGAGCGGCATGAGCAGTTGCGAGGCGCTGGTGCGCGTCCGCTGTGCCAGCCCCACCGTGATGGGCAGGAAAAATGCGGCGGCAGCCGTATTGCTCATGAACGTACTCAGCCCCGCTGCGCCAACCATGATCACCAGCAGCAGGCGTCTTGGATCCTCCCCAGTAGCGCGAATAATCGTGCGCCCCGCAGCATCCACCACGCCGGTGCGGGACAGCGCCGCCGTGAGGATGAGCAGGCCAAGGAACATCATGACCGTCTCGCTGCCAAAGCCTGCAAAGGCGCGTTCCATTGGCAGGAGGCCCGTAACGACCAACGCAACCACGACGCCCAGCGAGATGACATCGACGGGCACACGTTCGGTTGCGAACAGAACGAGGACGGTAATCAGAATGAAGAGAAGGACGGCGATTTCTGTCGTCAAGGCTGACACTATTCTTGTAATAGATGCGCGCACATACTATAGCCGTTTCACCGCAGGAGGTCTATACCTTTGCCGGCGTTATCCTGAGAGACCGGCGCGCAGGGGGATCAGGCCATCGGGATTGATCTGCACCCATACCCGCTGGCCGACGCCGGGCGTGAAGCCGGCGCGAACAGGATGCGGCAGCGTCAGTTCAATGCCGCTTTCATGGCGAACCTGAAGGCGATAATGCGCGCCCTGAAATGTGCATTCGATCACCCTGCCCTCCACCGACAACGCGCCATCCTGCGCGCCGAGTGACAGGCTATCGGGATGCAGCAGAACCGCGTCCGCAGGCGCAGAGAGCGCGAAGGTTCCAAGGGGCGTCGTGACATGGCCATCCGCCGCCTGATCGACCGGAATAATGTTGGTGAGACCCAGAAAGCGCGCCACGAAAACCGTTCGCGGGCAGCAATACAGCGCCTGCGGCGTGTCAAGCTGCTCGATACGCCCGGCGTTCATGACGCCGATACGGTCGGCAACGGCGTAGGCTTCCTGCTGATCGTGAGTCACGTAGATCGCCGTCAGGCCAATCGACTTGACGATCTCGCGCAGCTCGACGACCAGCCGGTCGCGCAATGCAGCGTCCAGCGAACCCATCGGCTCGTCGAGCATCAGCAGGCGCGGCCTCGGCGCAAGGCTGCGCGCGAGCGCTACCCGCTGGCGTTCCCCGCCCGATAACTGGCTGACATCGCGCCGGGCATATTCGGACAGGCCGACGAGGGATAGCGCTTCGGCAACCCGTTCCTGTCGCTCGGCGGCGGGTATTTGCCGCATTCGCAGGCCAAAGGCGACGTTATCCGCCACGTTCATGTGAGGAAAGAGGGCGAAATCCTGAAACATCAGGCCAAAGTCGCGGCGGTGCACCGGTACGTCGATGATCGACCGTCCACCGAGGCGCACGTCTCCGCCACTGGGCCGCTCCAGCCCGGCGATAATTCGCAGCAGCGTCGTCTTGCCACAACCGCTAGGGCCGAGCAGGCACAGGATTTCCCCTTCGCGGACCTCCAGATCAATCCCCTGAAGCACCGCCAGCGATCCATAACGATGGGTGATGTTGTGCAGTTGGAGCATCAGAACTCACTGGTTCCCAGTGTACGTGTACGTTCGATGACGATAAAGCTGACGGCGCAGACCACCATCAACAATACGCTCATGGCCAGCGCCTGACCGTAGTTGGACGCGCCGGGCTGTCCGAGCAGCCGGAAAATGACGACCGGCATGGTTGGCGTGTCAGGCCGGGCGATGAACAACGATGCGCCGAACTCGCCCATCGACACCGTGAAGGCGAACGTCGCCCCAACAATCAGGCTGCGGCTGATGAGCGGCACGTCGATCAGCCGCCAGACCTGCCCCGGCGACGCGCCGAGCACGCGCGCCGCTTCGCGCAGGCTGCGCGGGATGCCCCGGAGCGCGGGCAAAACGCTGCGAACGACGAACGGCATGGCGACCAGCGTGTGCGCTATGGGGATCAGCAGCGGCGACACGCGCAGCCCGGTGCTGACGAACAACGGCGCGATGATATAACCGAAACCGAGCGTCACCGCACTGGTTGCCAGCGGCAGCATAAAAAGCGGATCAAGCCACGCCGTCAGCAACGAACGCCGCCCGGAGAGCAGGTAGGCCGCGATGACACCCAGAACCACCGACAACACAGTCGTCGCCAGCGCAAAGCGCAGCGAATTGCCAACGGCCTCCAGCGGCGGCACGAACAGCACCGAACCGCGCGGGTTGGACGACAAAAGCTCGAAGTAGCGCGTCGTCAGGCCATCGGGCGATGAGAACGCGCGGGCAACCAACGCCAGCAGCGGCGCGAACAACAGGACGATCATGATGATCAGGTTAACCGCTACCAGCAACCGCTGGCGCGTCGTCTGCGGTGGCCGCGCCACCGTCCGCGCACTTTGCAGATCGACGACCGTTTGGCGCTGCAAGCGCGTGTACAGCACCAGCATCAAGAACATCGCGCCGATTTGCACCAGCGACAGCGCGGCGGCCATCGGCAGGTTAAACAGGCTGATCGCCTGTCGATAGATTTCGACCTCCAGCGTGGCAAACTGCAACCCGCCGAGGATCAGAATGACGCCGAAACTGGTGAAGGTGAAGCTGAACACCAGAATCGCCGCCGCCAGAATGGCCGGGCGCAGCATCGGCAGACGAATGTGCCACCACAGCCGCCAGCCGTGCGCGCCAAGCACCCGCGCCGCTTCTTCCATGCGAATGCTCTGGGTGGCCCAGAAACTGCTGATCATGCGCAGCGCCAGCGAGTAGTTGTAAAAGACATGCACGATCAAAATGAGTGGGAGAGTACGCACAAGCTGGATGGGCGGCGTGTCGAGATCGAACGCCATCATCAGCCATTCGTTGAGCAGGCCGCGCGGCCCGACCAGCGCCATGAACGCCGCCGCGACGACCACCGTCGGCAGCACAAACGGCAGTGTCGCCAGCGACAGCAGCAGCGACTTCCCCGGAAACTGGTAGCGGGCGACGACATAGGAGGCCGGCAGCGCCAGCGCCAGCGTCAGCAGCGTGGACAGGGTCGCCTGCCAGATAGTGAACCACAGCGTGTTGAGATAGTAGGACGAACTGACCAGCTCGGCAAAGCTGCTGAGGTCGAGCCGGCCTTCCGGGGCCAGACTGACGATCAGAATCGACGCCAGCGGGTAGAAGAAGAACAGCAGCAAAAAAAGGAGCGGTACGAGCAGCAGCCCGTACCGCCAGCCGCGGAAGCGCCCGGCTACCGCAGCACCGTTTCGGTCCATGCCTGGATCCATGTCTCGCGGTTGGCGTCGATATCAGCGACGTCCATCTCGATCACCTCGTCGGGAATTTCGGCGTATTCCAGAAAGACCTCCGGCAATTCGGCCTCGGCGTTCACCGGAAAGACGAACATATTGAGCGGCATATCTTCCTGGAACGGCACGCTCAGCAGAAAATCGATGAACTGCTGCGCGGCATCCAGATTATCGGTCCCCTGCAGAATGCCCGCATACTCGATCTGGCGGAAGCAGGTATTATCGGCGGCGATGACGCCCGTCGGCGCGGCGTCAAGCTCCTCCTCGGCAAAATAGACTTCAGCCGGCGGGCTGCTGGCATAGCTCACAACCAGCGGTCGCGTGCCGTCGCTGCCGCCGCTCCCGCTGAACTCGCCATAGTAAGCCGTGCTCCAGTCATCGACCACCAGCACGTCGTTGTTTACCAGATCCTGCCAGTAGTCGAGATAAGTATAGTCTCCTTCCTCGCCAAAAACGCCAATGGTCGCCAGCAGGAATGCCAGACCGGGCGATGACGTGGCCGGATTTTCGACCACCAGCAGGCCCTCATAGGCGGGATCGGCCAGCGCAGCGAGATCCTCCGGCAGCGGGAGATCATGCTGCTCGAAATAGGCGACATCGTAATTGAGGCAAACATCGCCATAATCAATCGGAGTCACACGATGTTCGGGGTCGGTATGGAACGCCTCCGGCACAACTTCCAGCAAAGGCGACTCATATGGCACGAACAGATCGGCAGCCAGCGCCCGACCCAGGAAGGTGTTATCGACGCCGAACATCACGTCACCCAGCGGCGCTTCGCGGCTCAGGACCGACTGGTTGACCATTGTGCCGGTATCGCCGAGGTGCAGCACCTCCACCACGATACCCGTTTCCTCCGTGAACGCCGCCATCACGTCCTCGCTATAGCCGAAGCTGTCATGCGCGATCACCGTCAGCGTCTGCGCGCTTTCCTGCGCGCTCAGCGGCAGCGCCGCCAACATGACCAACAAGCAGAACACAAAACAGCGCAACATGAAAAAAGCCTCCTGAACTCGATGAAGCGAACCATGCCAGGGGCCGTTTAAAGAAACACCCCTACGCAGCGGTAGGGGTGAATTGCGATACGGATAGCGCACTCCCTACGCCGGCATGACCCGGATCAGGTTAAGGGTCGGCGCGACACTACGCGCCCTCTCAGCCCGCTTGCGCAGACTCCCCTGGACTGTGATGTTTGTCGAAATAGAAGTATAACGCGACAGGCGAAAATAAGCAAATACAGCGCGCCGGATAGCCGGCGGCAGAAGGCAGGCCAGGCCGCGCGCTGCAGAGGGAGGCACAATCCGGGATGCCATGCGCTATGGCGTGGCAGCAGTCCCGGTTGTGTCTCCCCTAATGAAGCCAGACAAATATGCATCGAATTGTCCGGCGTTGCAGGCCTCGATGTAACGCATGAACTCGCCGCCGCCCACCGGATAGTCGGGATAGCAGCTGGTCGGCCAGGCCCCACCCGGCGCATGAACCAGATACGACGCGCCGGGCGCAGGAATCATCAGGCCATCGACGGAGCGCTGGCAACGTTCGACGATTCGCTCGACGGTAACGATGACCGTATCCGCCAGATAGACCAGCTCCATATCGACGCCCAGATTGTTGTTCAGCACGACGTTGCCAGCGCGGTCGCCTTCCAGCCCGTGCAGCACGGCGATGTCGCAACGCAGCGCCGGAAAGGCCATGAGTTCCTCACCGCTGTACGGATCGACCACCGTTTTGACATCGGGGCGCAGCTTCGGCAGATCAGTCCCGATCCACGCAGCAGACGGCATGAAGCTCACGCCTGCCAGCTTGGCGCGGATGCCCAGCGCCAGACTGGCCTCGGTTTCTTCGATAACGCGAATCGCGCCCTGTTGCGCCGCTTCGGTGAACATCGGCGCGAACCCGAACGCTTCCAGACCAAAATAGCAGGTACGAACGGCTTCGACACAGCCCGCGCCCACCAGCAGGTCGCTTTCAAAACCGGCGGTGAAGCAGAGCAGCGTCAGGTTTCTGGGCCGCTTCTCGCGCGCCAGCAGTGCCCGCACGAAACCGACCGGTCGCCGGTAGATCGTCATGCCGCCGAGCGCGAGCGTCGCGCCATCGGGAACCAGCGCCGCCGCCTCGTCAAGTGTGATCCACGTACCCACCGTCAATTCGCGTATCCTTTCAGCGCACTCCAGCGACAGCCCGGTCATTCCGGGATCAGGCAAACAAATCCGTCCCGCGCATCTCCATCGGCAGCGACATGATCCACCATGTAACGAGCATCATGCCGAGCAAAAGCAGCGCCCACGGCATCAGGCCGGGCATGCCGTTGCGTTTGTAGAGGCGCATGGCCGCCCGCTGGGCCAGCAGCAGGCTCCAGAAAAAGCCGCCTGCGAGAACGACCACCTGCACCAGACTGATCACGGTCGTATCTGCCGCTGCGCCAAACCGCGTCCATTCTCCCGGCATGCCGAAGAACTCCTGCAGCACCGGGATGATCGTCAGCGGCGCGATCAGGAAGTGGAAGGCGTAATGGGCAAACCAAACGCCGAAACCGAGCGGGACGAACGCCGGAGCAAACGCCGCCACGACTTCGCGCAGCGACAGGCGGCCGGCCGCGCCCGCCAGCGCCCGGCTGGCCCACCCCGCCAGCAGCGTCAGCGCTACCGGCAGCAGCAGGTTGCCAACGCCAAAAAGAATGAGCAGCGCGACGGCTTCGCTCCGAAGATAGAGCGTATTCGCCAGCCATTCCAGCAATGCGTACACCGGCGGAACCATGCCAAAAGCGTTGGTCATGCCGGTAAACGCGAGGATGACGACCAGCAGCGACACGTCCCAGCGACCGGGCCACGAGCCAGGTTCGCTCAATTCCCGACCGTGTGGGCGCAGCATCAAACCCGCATTGTCATACGGGCAGGCGCGAACGCAGTCCAGGCACATGGTGCAATCGAGGTTGGATTTCACCTGTGGCGCGAACAGCAGCGTACCACAGCCGAGAACGCCGTCGGGGCCGTGTTTGACCTCGCGCGTCTGGCCGCCACCGATGTCATCGACGCGAATGACGGGCTGCGGCGCGTAGCTGCCGTTGACACATTCCTTGCCGACGCAGCGGGCGCAGATATCTGGGTCGCGCACGCCGATCTGCGTTGGCGAGAGCGTGCTGTAGACATAGTTGAAACTGCCGAGCGGGCAGACATACTTGCAAAAGGCCGATTCGGTGAACAGCGCTTCCAGCACAAACGAGGCGACAAAGTAGGCGACAATCACCCACGCCGTCAGCAGCGGGCTGGCCCAGAGATCGAGCCATTCGTAGAGAAAGAAGAGGAGGAACAGCCCGCCAATCGCCAGCCACTTGTTGCGAAGGGCGCGCGGAAACCGCTTTCCTCGAATGCTGAGACGCCGGGCGGCGCTGCGCGGCAGCGCGAACGGACAGGCCATGCAAAACAGATTGCCCGCCACCAGCAAGACCACGACCAGCAGGCCGCGATAATGCACCCATGACGTGACGGTCGCCAGATTGCGCGCCGCGTTCTGCGGGCCGGTAAAACCGTCGATCACCAGCAGCAGCGCGATGGCAAACAGCGCCACCTGCATGACCAGCCGGCCCCGACGCCAACGCAAAAACCGGCCGATCAGCGGAACACGCAGCACATCAATCGGGCCACGGTGGGGCAAAGTCATGTCAGCCATCGTGCGGAGTCTCGTGCTCGTCATGAACGTCATGCGCGTCGTGATCAGCGTGCGCGTCATGGCCTTCCGGCTCATTTTCGCCCGGCGCGACCGTGATGTCCAGCCGTTCCTGCGCCGTTTCGCCGTCAGGCAGCGTTACCGTAAAATCGACGATCCAGTCGCCGCTCATCGTCCACTCAAACGGCACCACAAAGACGCCATCCTCACTCTCTTCGATGTCGCGGATCACGGGGACCATTCCCGCGTGCGTCATGTCACCACGAACATTCAATTTCGCGTCTCTGACCGGTTCGCCGGCCTCATTACGCACGGAAACCCACAGGGTTGCAGCGCCGGTCACGGGCGGGTCAGGCTCCATCGTTACGGCAATCTCGATGCCCGCAGCCTGCGCGTCGGGAGGCTCGGCCTGCCGGCAAGCCGTAAGCACCAGCCCTCCCACGAGCAACAGGAACGTGAGCCATGACCGCGCTTGTCGCGCCATTTCCATACCTCCACAGCTATACAATTCGTGCAATGCTTCACATGGCGGCCCGATCATAGTCCAGAAAGCGAAACATTTCCACTTCGTTAACCTCAATACATGGTTTTCGCCGGTATTCAACCCGCTTCCGCTTCACAATCTGGAGGTCTGGTACACTTGGGGCTTCATGTCGTCCGCCCATACGCACCGGCGTAGGGTCTGACAGGAGGTTTTCCGGGTGACAGAAAAGGAAAAGCGATTCACGCTGCGCGTTATGGCGAAACGAGTCGGCCTCACACTGGGCATCATTGCGGTGTTGCTCGCGGGAATCAGCATTACCGGCAAGTATGTGCAAGCCGCGTTAGGCGAAAATTCGCCGGAAGCGTTCGATATCTTCGTGCGAATTTTCAATATCAATCGCGAACTGAGCATTCCCACGTGGTATGTCTCCTCCGTGCTTCTCCTCGGCGGGCTAACCTCGATGGTGATCGCCATCATCAAGCGCGCGCGGCGCGAACCGTTTGTCGGGCGCTGGTTTGGCCTTGCCGCCATGTTCATCTACTTTTCGGCAGACGAAGCCGCCGAACTGCACGAATACCTGACCGAACCCATCGGCGAAGGGCTGAATACAACCGGACCACTGTATTTCGGCTGGATCATCGCGGGGGCGATTGCCGTCGTCATCGTCGGGTTGATCTACTTCCGTTTCTGGCTGCACCTGCCGGGGTACATGAAGCGGCTTTACCTACTGGCCGCCGTGCTCTACGTCGGCGGTGGCATCGGTATCGAGATGATCGGCTCTAACCTGTGGTATCTGGAAGGCGGTTCCAGCCTGACGTATTCGACGGTTGGCACGGTTGAGGAATTATTCGAGATACTGGGGGCGGTGGTCTTTCTCTATGCCCAGCTTGTCTACCTGACGCGCCTCGCGCCGGTCATCGAGCTCCATGTTCACGCCGGGGCGGCGGAGGCAGTGCGGGCCAGCCAGGAGGCAGCGGCGCTTGAGCAACCCGCCGACCAGACACCAGCCTGAGACGCGCCCGCGCTTCCCGCCGTTCCAAACCGCTGCCCGCTCAGGTACAATGGGCGCATGGCACAAAAACGATCTCTTGGAGAAACCCTCCACAAACTGTGGGTAGGCACGGCGCTGCGCTGCCCCAACTGCGAGCAGGGCCGCATGTTCGACGGCCTGATGCGAATGCGCCGGCACTGCGACGTCTGTGACGTGCGTTTCGAGCGCCAGTCCGGCGAGTCGGTTGGCGGCATGTATCTCAACCTCGGATTGGCGGAGCTAACGGCCATCCCCGGCTTTTTCATCGTCAAGGCGCTGTTCGAGCCGCCATTTCTGCCCCACCTGTTGTTCTGGCTGGCATACACCCTCGTCTTTTGCCTGCTGTTCTACCGCCACGCGCGCGGCATGTGGGTCAGCATCTCGTATCTGTCCGGCGGTGTGCAAACGGACAGCGACTACCTGCGCGACAATCCCATGCAATCGCTGAAGCCTGCGTCCAACGCGGAAACAGAGCCTCATCAGAGCGCGTGATTGAACGCGATAGCACGGCGGCGGATTGCGCCGGGCGAAGCAGGCTGCTTCAGCCCGGCGGGTGTCATTCGTGCCGGTTTGCAAACAGCGGTACTACTCTCATCCGCCATTCACCGTCGCCTCCGTTCCTACGGCTATAATGTAGCCAAAAGGAATGAATAGGGAGCATTCCCATGCGTTTGATTGAATCCCTGCGCGCACGATCGTCTCACCTGCTCACGAGTTCTATCGTCGCGCTGGTGTTTGTCAGTGGCTTCGCTCTGGGCAACCAGTACGCGATTGGTTCGGCCCAAAGCCAGCTTTCACCGCCGCCCGGCTCTGAGAAATTGTTCGAGCCTTTCTGGCAGGTCTATAACCTGATACAGGACAGTTATGTCGACCCGGAGGGCGATGAGATCGCCCCGCAGGCGCTGGTCGACGGCGCAATTTCCGGCATGGTCGCGGCGCTGGACGATGAATTCAGCGGCTACATGAACGCCGAGACCTATCCCCTGATTAATCAGGAGCTGGAAGGCGAAATCGAGGGCATCGGCGTCGTCATTCGCACGATACCCGATACGGGTGAAATCGAGATCATCAGCGTGATGCTCGATTCACCCGCCGAACGCGCCGGCATCCGGCAGGGTGACATTTTCTTCGCCGTCGAAGGCGAGGACGTCAGCGCGATGACGCAGTTGGAACTGGCGCAGAAAGTCCGCGGCCCGGAAGGCAGCGAAGTGAAGCTGACGCTCAAGCGCGGCGACGAACTGATCGACTTTACGGTCGAGCGCGCGCGCATCATCATCCCGATGATCGAGTCGCGCATGCTGGACAATAACATCGGCTATGTGCGCCTGAACCAGTTTGGCCCGCAGGCGCGGCAGGAAATGGACGCGGCGATTGAAGCGCTGGGCGGCAACCAGCTCGACGGTCTGGTGCTGGATATGCGCGGCAATCCGGGTGGCCTGCTGAGCGCCGCCATCGACATCAGCAGCGCCTTCATCAAAGACGGCACGATCCTGATCGAAGACTTTGGCAACGGCAAAGAGCAGGTCTTCACGACCAACGGTAGCTACAACGGCCTGACCGTGCCGCTGGTGGTACTGGTCGATGAGGCCAGCGCCAGCGCCTCCGAACTGGTGGCGGGCGCGTTGCAGGATAATGGACGGGCGACGATCGTCGGCGAACCTACCTTTGGCAAAGGCACGGTGCAGACATGGCAACAACTGGTTAACGGCGGCGGCATCCGCCTGACCATTGCCCGCTGGCTAACCCCCGCC
>QGUR01000144.1 GCA_003242205.1 Chloroflexota bacterium
CCCGAAAGGGCCCACGGGCGGGCTTTAGCCAACAACACGGCTGTGGACGATGTGATCGTGCTGCCGTTTGTGGGAATGCGCGTCGAAGTGGCCTACGTTCAGGGGCCGGCTTTCGGCAACTTCACCATACTGGTCGATGGGCAGCCGGTACAGGCCGTGAGCAGCCATCACGCTGAATTCCTCTTCGGGGCGCGCGCCAGCATCAGCGGGCTAAGCGACGGCGCGCACGAACTGCGCGTCATCCCTGAAGCCGGTCACGTCATCGGCATCGACGCTTTCGCTATCGCGCTGGCTGCGCCAGCAGCCCCGGCTGATGAGTCGACGCCGGAGGTCGCCATTGAAGTCACGGAGCCGGTCGCGCCTACGCTTGGCGCGCAACCGCCGGAAATGGAACTGACCGGCGAGGTATCTGCACCCGTCGAAACGCCATGGCCAACCGCCACACCATCGCAAATGCCCACGCTGCTGCCTCCCGTACCGCTGCCGGTCACGGCAACCATGGAAGAAGGCCAGGAGAATTGGGTTGCAACAGCGGGCTGGTCGCTGACGGCTGATGCAGCCTACGGCGGAAGCGCACTGGGCTGGAGAGCCGTGGCCGCAAGCCCCAACGCCGAAACGCTGACATGGCTGCAACTGATCGACCTTTCGACAGCGCGCCAGCCCCAGTTGTCATTCCAGTCTCACATGCAGGCGGGCAATGATGCCGGCGGCGCGGTGCAGGTCATGGGTGCAAGCGGCATCTGGGATACCGTCGCCATCATCCTGCCCGGCGCTGACTGGCAGACACAACTGGTCGACCTGAGCCGTTTTGCCGGGCAGGTCATCCAGTTGCGTTTCATCTGGCTGGCCGTTCCGCTTGCCGATGGTGTGCCATCCGGCGAGTGGCGTATCGACCTGCTGATGCTGCGCGATCTGCTGGCAGATGAAGCGCCCGTACCGCCTCCGGTTGATGAGCTAACGCCCCTACCGGCGACCGCTGTGCCTGACCAGAACGAGCCGCCGGCAGAAACGGCCAGCCCTCCGGTCGATACAGCTCTGCCGGTCATTCCGACGCCCGAAGAAACGGAAACGGCGATGGCAAGCCCGCCACCGACTGAACCGCCAGCCGCCGAGGAAACCGCAACCCCGGAGTGATCCACGCAAACGCTACGCGGCGACGGCCGATCTTCGAGAACATGGCTCCTTCCGGCCATAAAACCCGGCAGTTAAGCCACGTTTCGCCAATTGTTAAGTCGGGCGTGTTGAAAACACGGGCCGGACATGGTAGCGTTTCAGGTGCTATTACGACACGCAACGAGGAGCCTTTCATGCGACGATGGATAGCAGTGACAACACTGCTGGTCATAGGCATCGCTGCGAGTGCGGGACTGGCGCAGGGCACGCCGCCTCAGGTTGAGGCCGCGCTGGCCGATCTAAACCAGCGACTGGGGACCAACCTGACCCTTAACAGCCAGCAGATGTTGTGGACATGGGCTGAAAACGTCTACACGGATACCAGTCTTGGCTGCCCACAACCGGGTCAGGCGTATGCCGAGGTCATTACGCGTGGCTATGTCATCACGTTCGCGGTCGGCGGCACAATCTATGACTATCGCGCGTCGTCAGACGGCCAGTCCCTCTTTCTCTGCCGCGAATATCCGGCGGCAGAAGCCACTCAGCCTGTCGTTCCCGATTTGCCCGATGAGGAAGAGGCAACCCAGCAGCCTGTCGTAACCCTGCCGCCTGCCAACGATCTGACCCCCGCGCAGATTATCGAAGCAAACACGGCTACCGAAATACGCGAACTCTTGACGCTTGAAAACGCCGGCAGAGCGCCACTTGCATGGTCGCCTGAAGGCGATCTCCTCGCGCTGGCTGCCGAACCGCCGGCCGCAGCGCCCGACGGCGGCGCAATCGCCCTCTATAGCGCGACCGCCCCGGGCGATGGACCGGAAATCATTTCGCTGGTTGCCCCGGCGACGGCGCTGGCCTTTGCAGGCCAGACCGGATCGCTGGTAACCGGCGACCTCAACGGCACGATTTCCGTATTCCGCGCCGAACCGCGCACGCGCGATGTCCTGCGGATGGTCGATCCGGAGGCAAGCGGGCCCGTTTCTTCAGTCGTCACCAGCAGCGACGGCGCGATCATTGCCTCCACCAATGGAGCGGGCTCAGACCGCGACAACGCCATCCGCCTCTGGGATGCCGCCAGCGGCAGACTGATGCGTACGATAGAAACCGAAAACCCCGTCAGCGCCATAGCGCTCAGCGCCCCCGGTAATCGCCTCGCCTATGGCATGACCGGCGGCATCATTGTGATTGTTGACCTTGACGACCCCGACGGTGAACCGTTGGCGCTGGAAGGGCATGATGATGCCGTCAACACCCTGAAATTTCATCCGGCTGACGCGCTGCTGGCGTCCGGCAGTCTGGACGGTGTCGTACGGCTGTGGGACGTACCGGCAGTAGAAGTGGAGCGCCCGGCGCTGGAAATGGATAACGGCGCTGCGGTACTCACGCTGGCTTTCAACGCCTCCGGCAGTGTGCTGGCCACCGGCGGCGCGGACGGCGCAATCCGGTTGTGGGACACGGCTTCCGGCGAATTGCTGGCGACACTCGAAGGCCACGCGACGGGCGTCGACGGTCTGGACTTCAGCCCCGATGGCGCGTATCTGGCCTCGATTAGCGACGATGGAACGCTGCGCGTGTGGGGCATCCCTGAAGCAGAGACCGGCTAGACGCGGTGCAAAAGCGTTCCGGTCGCCAGTATGACACGTTAAAAACCCGCCTGAACCGCGCTGGCGGTTCAGGCGGCGCATTTTTTGCCCCCGGTTGTGACTGCGCTCAAAATATGCCAATATTTTGCTCGCACTTAACGATCATGGACGAAGGAATTCAATAGATGCACGCTTTCGCTGTACCCCTACGGTTTCGGCTGATTGCCGTTTTGAGCGCGCTGCTCCTGATCATTGCCGCCTGTGCGCCGCAGGCAACGCCTACGCCAACGCCATCGCCTGAACCGGAGCCGTCACCGACCGCCGAAGAAGTGATCGAGGAAGAGGCAGAAGAGGCAGAGGAAGCAGAAGCGGAAGAACCCGCTGAGACAGAGACAGCCGTCGCAACCGAGGACGCTGAGCCTGCCGAAGATGAGGCGACTGAGGAAGACGACGCAGACGCAAGCGCTACTGAAGCGGCAGACACGGAAACTGACGCCGCAGATGAACCGGCTGGCAGCCCCGAAGAAGGCTATCCCGCAGTCGTCGGTGTGACTTCGACGCGGGTGCGCGCGCAACCAGCCGTGCGCGGAGAGGTCATTGTCGAGTTGTCTCAGGGCGACGAACTGATCGTGCTGGGCGAAACGACTACGGGTTACGTGCTGGTGCGGACGGCCGATGGTCAGGAAGGCTGGGTCTCCAAGCAGACCGTCCGGTTTGACAACCCGTTCATCAGCCTGCCGGTGATCGAACCCGAAAGTTAAACTGGCGGCCCGCATTCCGAATTTCCCGCCTTCTGAAACGGGCTGATCCGGCCCCGCGCTGAACGTTCGCAACACCTGTACGGGGCCGGATCAGACACAAACTGTATCCACTTCCCAGAGCGAGCACGGCGCATGGCAATTGATTACGTGGTCGATTATTCCTGCGTGCCGAAAGAAACCCTCGGCACGGGCGGCATTTTGGAACGGCTGAAAGGTCGCGCACGGGCGCAGACCATTATCCGGCTATTTCGTGAGCACGGCGATCCACGCCCGCCTTCGGAGATGGGCTTTGAATTCACCCGCAACACGCCCGAAGGCGAGGAGGAAACTCAAATCGTCGTCGTGCAGGACCTGCTCGACAGCGCAGCCGAACTCGACCCGCTGGCCCACCACTGCGCCGGCTGTCCGGCAAACGTGACCGGCGAGCCTTTCGGCTGTATCAGTTTTATCCAGTATCCCATTTCCACCGCAGGGGAGGTCTGGTTACTGAAGCAGCTTCCCACGCCTGAGGAGCCGCTGCCGTGGCTGCTGCTGCGGCAGACGGTGACCGAAATGGGTTATAAGGGCCACAGCGTCCAGGCGTTGCGTGGGACGGGCACCTATTTCAAGGAGCCGCACGGATTTGCGCGCAATCTGGGCGAGTTTCAGGTCACGACCGACCAGCTTTTCGAGATGATGTTTATGCTCGGCCACGTGCAGCCCGCCCATGCCGGCGCGCTGCTGCTCTTTCTCAACGCAATCCCCCGCCATGGCGAGGCGAACGACGTGACGCTCGTGCTCGACCGCGCCCTGCCGGCCGATGCGCTGCGCGAGCGCTTTCCGTTCCAGCATTCTGCGGACGATAGGGACGACTCGACCATCATCGAACTCAAGCGTTTTCTGAAGGCGCTTTACTACGCCTGGAGCCTGAACGTGCGGCTGCTGCTCGACGTGTAGCCCACGCCCCGACTAGAGGAAACAAAAACGCCACTCTCGAAATAGAGAGTGGCGTTTTTTTCGTTAGTGCCGCAGGCCGGACTTGAACCGGCGACCCACGCATTTTCAGTGCGTTGCTCTACCAACTGAGCTACCGCGGCGTCCAGCTCGCTCATGTCGAGCATCATGGTCAAGTATAACGTTTCGCAAGGTCGAGTCAAGGCTGCTTTTGCCGTGGGAATTAAGGAACATTATTGCCTTACAATTTGATCTGCGGAAGCCGTTGGATAGCTGCAACAGCCGCTTTTGCCATTTGTCGGGCGTGAAGCGGAACTGCATACCCTGACACACCTTCTGGCTGCGCCAGACCGCCGCTCGCTCACGATTGCCGGCGCAGGCGAAACAGGCAAGACGCGCCTTGCCGTAGACGTTGTGCCTCTACAACCGGTCTACAGTTTTTGCCGTTCCGGCGTTGTTGCACCGGCCTCGATTCGCTAGTATTGAGCCTCTGCCAGACGAAAGGACGACAATGGGCAAGGATAATGCAGCAACGCTTGCAAAGATCGCCCAGGAAATCCAGGTTTGCCGGTTATGTCGTCTGTACCAATCGGCGACCAAGGCCGTGCCGGGGGCGGGCAATCCGAAAGCAGAGCTTCTCTTCATTGGCGAAGGGCCTGGCTTCTATGAAGACAAGTCCGGGCTGCCGTTCGTCGGCCAATCGGGCAAATATCTGGAACAACTGCTGGCGATGATCGGCCTCACGCGCGACGATGTGTTCATCACCAACGTGGTCAAGCATCGCCCGCCCGAAAACCGCGATCCGCTGCCGGATGAAATCGCCGCCTGCAAGAATTACCTCGACCGGCAAATCGAGATTATCGACCCGCTGGTGATCGCGACTCTGGGCCGGCACAGCATGAGCCGCTATTTCCCCAATGGCAAGATCACCAAAATTCACGGTGTTCCGAAGTACGACGAATACCGAGCTTATTACCCGCTGTTTCACCCGGCGGCGGTGCTGCGAAACCCGAGCTGGCAGCAAGACATGGAGCAGGATTTCCGGCGGCTGCCGGAGGTGTTGGAAAAGGTCAGGGAAATGCGGGCGACGCGCAAGTCGCCATCTACGCCCGCCGATGATGGCCCGCTGACGCAGCTCTCGCTGTTCTAAGCCGGGCCAACCGAGTTGTCACTGGCTTTCCAGAAATTCGACCAACCGCAGAATTTCCTGCCGGGCGAGCGCTGGCCGGTAGAGGCGGCTGCTTCGCGGCGGGCGCACCATCAGTTGAATATCGCGCATCAGCCTGCGGTCGCGGCCTTGATCGACGAGCAGATACATCAGATGGCCTGTTTTCAGGTGCAGCATCAACGCTCGTTGGTCGTCCACATAGCCTTCCAGCGCTTCGACGATGAACGTGCAGGGAATGCTGGCGGGGGGATAAGGCGTCAGCGTGTCCGGCCATACGATTAGGCGATAATTCGTCGCCAGCACAATCAGTGGCGGCGACGTTTTTAACCAGCCGTCCTGCTTGCGAACGACGGTTACCTGATAACTGCCCAGTTCGCGCTCACCTTCGACGAGATTATGAATGGCGACCTGCACGTCCGTTATTCCTTCTACCAGACGAATGCCATGTCTTAGTGTACCGGGAAGGCCGCGAAATCCGGTGAGTATTTTCCTCAATTATCCCCTTCAAACGGTGGGGTGACCGTCCATGTTTCCCCGCCTGTGGAGCGTTCCCGCCCGATACATACTTCATGCTAGACTTAAAGCAAAGTACTTATATGTGTCAGGGGACAAGTAAAGCCAATGGGCCTTGAAGCGAGCGTCATGTGCACCTGTTACGCCGAAGGCAAGACGACGCCATGCCCCTTTCCCGACCGTTTTTTTATCAATGACGCGGGTTTTCCCGACCTGCGCCCGGCCCCGGATTCTGATTTCGAGCGCGATCTTCAGATTTTCACCAACTGGTTGCAACATGCCTGCCCGCATCCCGGTATGCAGCGAGAGCGGGTTTACGTTTCAAATTGGGTCGATTACAACGCCTTTATCAACACGCTGTCGACCTCCGCGCCCGAAAAATTCGCGACGCTCTTGCGTGAATTGCCAGCCGAAAACGGCGGCCTGACGCCGGCGGCCACCGCCCCGGCGGCGCTGCGCGAGCTTGACGCTTTTCAGGCCATGGACGAGGTCGGCTCGAATATCTTCGTGATCGACGGCAACACGGGCGACAAGCTGTATGCCTACGTGCCGGACTACGGCGGCATTTTCATCTGGGACGGACGCCACGGCCATAACATTGGGGTAGACGAAGACGGCCTTTTCATCGTCGACGTGTGGGAGCTATCGCGGGTGGTCTTTCGCTCGCGCCGCTGCGAGCAAATCCTGCACGACCCGGCCCTAACGGAAACCACCGGCGATGGCCGTGTCGAATACGTTGATCTGGAAACCGGCCGCCGCTTCGAGTGCCACACGGCGATTCCGGGCAAGGAAATCCCCTGGCCCGACGGGCGGATGCGGAACGACGAAGGCCGCTTCCGGCTGGAATACCCGCGCCTGCTGGTCGTCGAAGAGCAGGCGCTGACCCCCGCGTATTTCGAGAGCATCGTCACCGCGCTGCGCCGCGCCTTTGAAGCCGCCGCGGAAACGGGCAATCCCGTTCGCTGGTTCTGACCGGCCTGTTGCTATAATGGCCCGTGGGGGTGCATGCGCCCCGGTGGGCGCCCCGGTCTTCAAAACCGGCGGCAGGCTGCGTGCCAGGCTGCGGTGGGTTCGACTCCCATGCATCCCCGCTGAGACCTCCATGGCCGGTTAAAGCGCGGTGCAGTGGATCGTTGAACGGCGGCGAAATTGCTACCTTTTCCATGCGCTGCAAACCCTCGCATGCCAACAGAACATGGCATGGCGGTAGAATCGTTGTGCCTGTGTTACACTCGCGTCATTCGTATCCTGCCATCATCCGACGAAACGAAACAGCCTCATCATGCGCAACCTGCCATTCGACAAACCGGGCCGCTTCTGGCGCGGCAACCTGCATACGCATACCACCCGGTCGGACGGAACGCTCTCGCCGGAGGAGGTTTGCGCGTATTACCGCGCGAACGGCTACCATTTTGTGGCCCTGACCGATCATTTCATGGAGCGCTTCGGCTACCCGCTGACCGACGCGCCCTCCTGCCGGGACGATACCTTCCTGCCGATTGTCGGCGCGGAACTGCACGCGGGAAACACCACCGCCAGCGGCCTGTGGCACATTCTCGCCGTCGGCCTGCCGCCCGACTTCCCCGGCAACCTGCCGGACGAGGATGGCCCAGCCATCGCGGCGCGGGCGATGGAGGCCGGCGCGTTCGTCGCGGTGGCGCACCCGGCATGGTACAACCTGTGCGAAGCCGATGTCATTTCGCTCGGCCCGGTGCATGCCATCGAAATCTTCAACGGCATCTCGATCGACCACAACGACCGCGCCGATAGCTGGTACATGCTGGACACACTGCTGGCGCAGGGCTACCGCTATCTGGCCTGCGCCACCGACGACGCCCATTTCCACACGCGCCATGCCGACGTCATGCGCGGCTGGGTGTGGGTGAAGGCCGAAGAACTGACGCAGGAAGCCATTCTGGCGGCGCTGAAAGCAGGCCACTTCTATTCCAGCACCGGGCCGCAAATCCTCAATATCGAAGCATCGCGCGAGCGCGTCGTGGTGGAATGCTCGCCCGTTAGCAGCATCTTCGTCACCGGCAAAGGCTGGCTGGCACGGCAGGTCCATGGCAACGGCCTGCGCCGCGCCGAATTTGAACTGGGCGATTTCGGCGATTACTGCCGCGTTACCGTGCGCGACAGCGCCGGCGGCCGCGCATGGACCAATCCAATCTGGTTCGACAGCCCGGACGCCTGAGCCAGTCGCCATCCGCCGCACTGCCACACCGGCCAGCCTGCATGCGGGCTGGCCGGACGTCTTCGCCGGTTACTTTTGACCCCTATTCCGGCATCGCAGAGCGCTTCCACACGCGAAAATCAGACCGCTTATAACCCGAATTTATACCGTTGACACCCTTTATGGACCGGCTGAAAAGTTGACTCCGAACAAAAATTCTAGTATCATGGTAGTTGTGTTCGACCAACCCAGAGGAGCGCAAGCAATGATGGGGTATGAGTTGGAACTGGTTCAGCAGCGCAACAAGGATTTACAGCGACAGGCGCAGCGCGAACGCCTGTTGCGGTTTGTAAAGGGCCAGCGCCGCGGCCCCGCCAGCCGGCTGCTTGGCTGGACAGGGCGGCAACTGGTGGCGGTTGGTCTTTATCTGCAATCCCGGCAATCCCCACCCGCTCCCGCGATTATGCCAGCGTTCGAACGCCTCCCCTGACGGCGCGGATTTATTCAGGCGTCCGGCCTACGCTTTGAGATAGCCGTTTTCGACATACCAGCGGTACGTATCTTCCAGACTTTTCCGCATCGGCACTTGCGGTTCGCCCAGTTCGTTCCAGGTTTTTGAAAAATCGAAGAAGATGGCGCGGCTGCTCAACCGTGTCTGGTCAGCATCGACCGGCGTCGGAATACCGAGCCGCCGCGCCATGTCAATAACGCCAGCAACCACCGGCAGCGCCGCATCCGGGACCGGCAAAAATGGCCGCCGCACGCCGACCACATCGGCGATCATGGCGAACCAGGTGCGATAATCGTAATTCGCCGTGCCAAGAATATAACGTTCGCCTGTGCGTCCGCGCTCCGCTGCGGCGAGCTGCAGGCGGGCGACATCGCGCACATCGATCACGGCGACGCCGCCCGACGTCACCGGAACCAGCGGCCCAAGGCGCTTGATCTGCGTGACGAAATTGCCGGAGATCATATTGAGGTCGCCTGGCCCCATCACCACCACCGGATTGGTGATCACCACGTCCAGCCCTTTGCGCGCCTCGGCACGAGCGACTTCTTCGGCCAGCCACTTGCTGTACCCATACGGGAAATGGCGCGGCGGCAGGTTGAAAGCGTCGCTCTCGCTGGCGGGACGGCCGTCCCGCCGCATACCGACCGCGGCGGCCGTGCTGGTCAGAATGACGCGCTGCACACCTGCGGCGCGGGCCGCTTTGAGAACGGTGCGCGTGCCTTCCACATTCGCCTCGAACATCTTCACGACATCCGAGCGCCAGTAGTCGGCCACCGCGGCCACGTGGAACACCCAGTCGCAGCCGTCACAGGCGCGCAGCAACGCCTCTCGATCCGTCAACTCGCCCACCGCGCTCTCGTAGGGCAGCCCCGCCAGCGCATCGAGGCGCGACGTCTGCCGGTGCAGCACGCGCACCGTATGCCCGGCCTCGACTAACACGCGTACGACGTGCGAACCGACAAATCCCGTTCCGCCTGTGACCAGTGCTTTCACCGACCCCTCCGTTCGCATGTTCCCCAATGCATGACCGCGTTAGACAGGCGAGAAACCTGTACGCGCAAAGGACGTCTACTTTATCAGGCTGCGCCACCACACGGGCAGCAAAACCTGCGGCGCGCCACTGGCGATGGCCCGCACATTGTCGCGCAGGTAATTCAGCGCCGCCGGGACGGGCGTCTCGGCCAGTTGCGGCGGCAGCGCCCCGCCCTTGCTCTCGACCATAACCAGCGGCGTGTCCTCAGGCAGGCCGGCAAGCTGGCAGGCTTTGGCCCACGCAGCGCGCAGGTCGCCCAATTCGTCTACCAGACCATGTATTTTGGCCTGCGCGCCGGTCCATACGCGGCCCGCGCCGACCTCATCGACGGCAGCGGCGCTCATGCCGCGACTCTGCGCCACGCGAGACACAAACAGTTCGTAGATTCGTCTGATGGCGGCATCGACCTGCGCGCGCTGTTCGTCGGTGAAAGGCGCGCGCGACGAGTAGAAACCGGCGTTGGGCCCGCGCGTCAGTTCAACGGACTTGACATGCAGGCGATCGAGCAGGCCGCCGGTGACCGGTTTGGCGGCGACTACCCCGATCGACCCGGTGATGGTCCCCGGCTGGGCCACAATCCAGCGGGCAGGCGTCGCGACGTAGTAACCGCCCGAAGCGGCGACCGCGTTCATATAGGCGACCACCGGGCGGTCTTTCGCCAGTTCATCCAGCGCGGAGGCCATCGCTTCGGCAGCAATGGCGACGCCGCCGGGGCTATCGATGAACAAAACCACTGCCGCTGCCTGCTCGCGTTTCATAAGCTGGCGCACGCGCCGCACGACCGTGCGATCCCCGGCCCGCGCCCCGCCGATAAACGGAACCGGCAGATCGGCCGGCGGCTGGCTGCTCTCTCCCTGCATCATCAGGCCCGAAATATCGAGCAGCGCCACATAACGCTCCGACTTGCGTTCGGGTTTCAGGTACAACCGTCGCCGCGCCTGCTCCCACGGCGTCAGGTGCTGCGACCCCAGATAACCGGGTAGCCCTTCTTCGTTCAGGACGGCATCGACATACCCGGCTGCCAGCGCATCGCGGTCGAGATGGGGAGCCGTGTCGATCAGCCGCAGCGCCTGCTCACGCGTCCAGCCGCGTCCTTCGGCAATGCCATCCAGCAGCATCTCATAACGTCATATATCCCACGCCTAAAGGCGGGGGCTTGTCCCTGGCGCGACGCCCGCAGGCGTCTCCAAGACGATAGGCGGTATGACAGCCGCCCGTGCAATGTTTCTAGCCGCGTTGACATCGGCGTGCGCCGTGTGTCCGCAGGCACAGCAAAGGAACTCGCTTTGAG
>QGUR01000145.1 GCA_003242205.1 Chloroflexota bacterium
AAGAATGCTTTGGCATTTTTGTGTTTGGCAGGCCGACCAGCTCTCATGGGATTTCGTCCTCAGTACTGGCGCTCAGAATGAGAGAGCGCGTCTGGTATTTGAGTGTCTTCCGTCCCATTTCAGAAAGCTGGTGCGTGCGCACCACGCGCTCTGCTTCTACACGTGCCTGTTCGGCCAGTTGAGGCTCGCCCATTTCCAGCAGCCGAGTCGCCAGCCTTTCCAACCGGCGGGTTGCCTCGACGACGTCACCCCGTTCAAGCGCTTCATTGGCGCGTTCCTGCATTCGATACAGCGTCAGTCGGGCCAGCGCGTCGATGATCGGCAGCGGCGGGTCTTCTGGCTCCGGGTTGGATGTCACGTTAATGGAGACGTCGGCGACAAGCTGTTGTTTCGTGATGCGTTGATCGAGGATGTCTCCGCTGACCGCCACTCGCGCCAGCGTGCGAAAACCTTCGGCCAGCCCTGGCGGTATCTCAAGCTGTACCAGTACGGAGATCAGCCGGTTGTACTGCAAGCTCCCGACCGGCATGAATCCCTGCGTGCTATCCAGCGGCTGCGGGCTGGGCGCGAGCTTGAACGGCGCTTCCAGATAGATATCGGGGTCGGGCGCGACCGACACTTGAACACGCTCGGCGAAGACATTGGCCAGGCTGCGAACGTGGTCGTTAAGAAAACGCGCGACGACGCTGGACGACGCGACGAATTTCGAAGCGCCGCCGGTCCGGGACGCCAGTTCATCCAGAAACCGGTCATTCCAGTCCTTACCCAGGCCCATGGCGCTGATCGAAATGCCTTTATCGGCAGCCTGTTGCGCCAATTCCAGGCATTTCTCCTCATCGCCGAATGTATTGCCGTCGGTCAGCAGCAGCATGTGGTTCACCAGCCGTGGGCCGAGATAGCGCAGGTTCTGTTCCAGCGCCGCTTCCAGCCCGCGAAAAATCTCCGTGCCGCCTCGTGCCGCCATCAGGCTGACCCGTGCCTTCAGGGCAGCTTTATCGGTCACTGTAGTCGCCGGGATGATCACGTGGCTGCGGTCGTTGAAGCCGACGACCGAAAGGACATCGTTTTCGTCAAGCTGGTCGATAATCTGCTGCGCCGCTGCCTTAACGCGGTCGAGGCGCACGCCGTTCATTGAGTTGCTGTGGTCCAGCACCAGAGTCAGGTTCAGGCGCGAGTCGCGTCGTTCGGGCTGTTTTTCGGCGTGCTTGCCCGGCGCAATCTCGATCAGCAGGTAGACGACCTGCGGCTCATCGAGTGGCATAATGGCGCGCTTGCTCAGCGTGACCGTCATCGTCATCGACGGGCCGTCGGGCGTGCTTGCGCTTTCACGGTCGTAATTGCGCCTGCTCCGGGGATCGAGCAGGAGTTCGTAGGCGGCGGTGATGTCCTGAAACTGGGCTGCCGCGCCCGGACTGAGCGGATTGGCGTCCGGGTGCAGCCGTCTGGCGAGACGCCGGTAGGCCGTCTTGATGTCTTCGACGCTGGCGGTCCGGTCGACACCGAGCAGCAGGTAAGGATCAAAACTCAACATTGACCGCGAACAATTCTGATTAGCCCGGCATTTGTAGAAGTATCGCCGTGATGTTGTCCGAGCCACCGCGCGCGTTAGCCAGTCCGACCAGTTGTTCGCAGGCTTCCTGCGGATTGCTCGCCTTCATCACAATCTCGTGAAGTTCTTTATTCAGAATAACATTCCATAGCCCGTCGCTGCATATAAGGATTCGCGAACCGGGTTGAAGTCGCCGCGTGATCGTATCGACTTCAAGATTCTCCGTCTGGCCGAGCGCGCGGTAGAGTACGTTTTTCTGTGGATGGTCCGCGGCTTCGTCCGCCGTGATCTGGTCGAGTTCGATTAGGCGCTGAACCAGCGAGTGATCTCGTGTGACCTGAACGATGGAATCGCGTGTGAGCATGTACACGCGGCTATCGCCGACATGAACGATGTGCGCCAAATCGCCAATAACAACCGCTGCGGTCAGCGTCGTGCCGCCGTCGGGAACCTGCGACAACACCAGACTATTGGCATGTAACACGCTTTCGACCAGCACTTCGGCAACCGGGTTCTGGTTCAGAAAGCCCTCATCGAGCAGCATGGGCAGGTAGAGTTTGTTGAGGATTTCACGCGTAAAGGTTCGCGCGGCCAGCGCGGACGCCTTTTCGCCGTCATGGTGCCCGCCCATGCCGTCGGCTACGGCGAACACGCCAAAATCCGGGCGCGCTTCCGAGCTGCGGGACGTGGTAAAAAACGAAATTGCGGCGTCCTGATTGTTCGTCCGCACCATGCCGACATCGGTCATCTGGCCGAACATGATGTGCTGGCGGTTGGACGGCGGCGGCAGCACCGGCTCCTGAGGCAGCGGGCGAGTAACGTTGTCAACGGGTTGCGGCGGCGCTTCAGGTAGCGCGGGTTCTTCGGGTGCTGGCGGTTCGCTTTCTGCTCCAGCATCCGGTGGATCGGCCATGAGCGTGACGGCCGGCTGTGTGTTCGACCTCGCTGCGTCAGATTGCTGGCCTAAAAGACGGCGAATCCAGTTCATTCGATCTGCTCCCGGTGAGGTAAACAGCCCCGGCGGCGCATTAGCCGACGAGCGGAATAGCGTAAAGCGTATGGTCCATCGAGCCGATCAGGATCAGATCCTGGCTAATGCAGGGCATGGACGTAATCGGGCCGTTGGTGGCGAACTTCCAGATCTCGCGTCCGCTATCGGCATTGACGGCGTACAGGAAGTTATCCGTGCCACCGAAATACAGCACACCGCGATGCAGGATCGGTGAACCGACTACGGGTTTTTCCGTATGGAATTTCCAGCGTTCGCGCCCCGACTGGGTGCTGACGCAGTACACATACCCGTCCGCCGAGCCGAAATAGACGTGACCATTGCCAACTACAGGAGACGAGATGATCGGCCCGTTGGTGCGAAAGCGCCAAGAACTGTAACCGCTGCTGGCGTCCAGCGCGTAGAGAAACATATCCGATGAGCCGACATAACAGATATTTTCCGCGTCGACTACCGGTGAGGACATCACTGCGCGTTTGGTGCGGTAGCTCCACTTGCGACCGCCGGAGAGCTCCAGCGCGATAATCTCGCCCGAGTCCGAACCGAAGATGATCAGGTCATTGGTGACGAACGGGCGACTGCGGACGGGCGCGGCGGTGTCATAGGCCCAGAGGAAACGGCCATTGGAGGCGTTCAGACAGTAGAGCTTGCCGTCGTCGCTGCCGAAGAAAACATGTCCATGAGCCAGGCGCGAACCGCTGCGGATGCGCCCGCCGGTCTGATAAGACCAGCTAATACGCCCGGTGCGTGCGTCGACCGAGTAGAAGCTGAAGTCTTCGGAGCCGAACAAAACCGTTCGGTCGGTCTCATCGATGATGGGTGAAGAGGCGATGCCGCCTTCTGTTGCATGTTTCCAGAGCAGCTCACCGCTTTCCAGACTCAGCGCCCACAGGTTGGTGTCATACGAGCCGACGTAGACCGTCGCGCCTGAAACCACCGGGTTGCAGCGAATTTCATCTTCTGTTTTGAAGGTCCAGCGCGGCTGAATTGTGCCGCCGGTGAAATGGCTGCTGATGTAGCCGGTTGTCGCGGGGATATCCTCAAGCGTCATGCCGGAAGCGGTGGCCTGCGGGCGCAACAGCGCCGCTTCCAGCGCCTCTTTCATTTCGGCGCAACTCTGGAAGCGGTCGCGCCAGTTGAAGGCCAACGCGCGTTCGATAATTTCAACCAGCGCGGGAGGCGCTTTGGGATTAAACTGGCGAATGGGCCGGTCCTGAAAGCTGAAGGGCGGTTCGAGCCGGGGGTCCTTGCGCGTCAGCACGTGATGCAGGGTCGCGCCCAGACTATAGATGTCGCTTTGGGGCGTCACGTCGCCTTTGTACTGTTCCGGCGCGGAATAGCCTTCCGTGCCGATCATCGTGTGTTTTACGCCGCTGACGAATGTCTTGGCGATGCCGAAGTCGATCAGCCGCACTTTGCCCCGGCTGTCGATCATGACATTCGATGGCTTCATGTCCCGAAAGACAATCGGCTCGGGTTCGTGGCTGTGCAGGTAATGCAGGACATCGCACAGGTCAATCGCCCATTCGATGATCTTGTCGATCGGCAGTTCCTTCGTTTTCTGCAACAACAGTTCCAGGTCACTGCCGTTGATGTACTCCATGATGAGATAAGCGCGCTCGCCATCGTCGAAGAAGTCATAAATTTTGGGAATGGCCGGATGGCTGAGCGTCGCAAGGATGGTGGCTTCGCGCTCAAAGGTTTTCAGCGTTGAGCTTCGCAGGGCGGGGTCACTGGACAGCGTCTGCATTTCCTTGATGGCAACCAGCCGGTTGGCGTTTGGAAAATGCAAGTCGCGCGCCTGGTAGACCGTACCCATGCCTCCACCGCCAAGCACGCCCGTGACTTTGTAGCGTGAGAGGAGGACGGCGTTACCTTTCAGCGACTGATCACTCCGGCTGTCACCTTCCATGCCGGCAAACTGCGTTGTTTCAGACATGTCTATGCCCTGGAAGCGAATCGTGAGAGACGAAGGGATAGATTAAGGAAAATGACTTGAATTATTATATTCGGGCTGGAACAATACCGCAATCGACCCCACAGTGGCGCGCTACCCATGTCTGCCTGCGAAGCAATCTCGATCTACATCCATATACCCTTTTGTACCACCAAGTGTACGTATTGTGCCTTTAATACGTATACCAACCAGGAGTCCCTCATCCAGCCGTTTACCGAAGCGGTTGCGCGCGAATTACGCATCGTAGGCAGCAGCGCGCCGGGAACGCCGGCGCACACCGTCTTTTTCGGCGGCGGCACGCCCAGCCTGCTGACACCACGCCAGCTCGACGCCATCCTTCAGGCCGTGACCGACTCGTTCGTGCTGGCAGCCGGCGCGGAAATCTCGCTGGAGGCCAATCCCAATGACCTCGACCGCGACTATCTGGCGGCTTTGCGGTCGCTTGGCATCAACCGGCTGAGCATCGGCATGCAGTCGGCAGTGCCTTCGGAACTGGCGCTTTTCGCCCGCCGGCACGATAACGACGCCGTCGTGCGTGCGGTGTCCGCCGCGCGCGCTGCCGGCTTCGATAATATCAACCTCGACCTGATCTATGGTGTGCCGCATCAGACGCTGGACAACTGGGCGACAAGCCTCAACCAGATGCTGGCCCTGCAGCCGGAGCATGTTTCGCTGTACGCGCTGGGGCTGGAAGATGGCACGCCGATGAAGCGGTGGGTTGAACGCGGACAATTGCCCGCGCCGGACGACGATCTGAGCGCCGATATGTACGAACTGGCGACGGAGCGCCTAACCGCTGCCGGTTATGAGCAATATGAAATCAGCAACTGGTCAAAACCAGGCCGCGCCTGCCGCCACAATCTACAGTACTGGTATAACCTGCCGTACATCGGCGTGGGGCCGGGCGCACATGGGTTCGCGGGCGGCATTCGCTACAGCACCATCCTCAATCCGCAACGCTATATTCGGGCGCTCCAGAACGACGCGGCTGACTGCCCGTTTCCGCTAACGCCCGCCGTCGCGGAATGGACCGCGCTGGACCAGCGTGGTGAAATTGCCGAAACGCTCATCATGTCCCTGCGGTTGACGCGGCAGGGCGTCGAACGGGCGGCGTTCGCGCGCCGGTTTGGCGTCGATTTGCTCGACGTTCACGGCGAGACGATTGAACGCTTTGCGCGCTTCGGGCTGCTATCGGTTGATGACGAGCGTGTTCGCCTGACGGAACGCGGCCGCCTGCTAAGCAATGTCATCTTCCGGGAACTGGTGTAACTTCGCCTGTCATGCTTCGCGGATGAGCGGTGTTTTCTGCAGCGCCTCGATGGTCGGCGCGCCGCTGCACAGCATGGCGATACGGAACTGAGCGGTCAGCTCGCGGATCAACTGCTCGACCGCTTCCGTTGACTCATCTGCCGCCTTCAGGAATGGCCCGGCGATGCCTCCTGCGATTGCGCCGAGGGCGATACACTTGGCGATGTCGATGCCGTCGCGTAGGCCGCCGCTGGCGATCACCGGCAGGCCGGGCGCGGCAGCCACCGCGTACTGAATAGCGTCGGCGGTGGGAATGCCCCAGTCGGCAAAGGCGGCAGCGACGCGCGCGTGGAAGGCCGTTGGCGCACGATGGTATTCGACCTCGCTCCATGAAGTGCCGCCGGAACCGGCAACGTCAATCGCCGCAATGCCGCAGTCGACCAGATGGCGCACATCCTGTTCGGAAAAGCCCCAGCCAACCTCTTTCGCGATCACCGGTACATTGACCGCCTTGCAGACGGCCTCAACTTTCTTGAGCAATCCGCGAAAGTTGGTGTCGCCTTCCGGTTGTACTGCCTCCTGAAGCACGTTGAAATGCAGGATCAGCGCATCGGCCTCGATCATGTCGATGGCGCGCTGGCACTGCTCAGGGCCGTAACCGTAGTTGAATTGCACCGCGCCGATGTTGGCGAACAGGAGAATGTCGGGGGCGACGTTGCGAACCTGATAGGTGTAGGCAAGTTCGGGATGTTCCACGCCCGCCCGCTGGGAACCCAGTCCCATAGCCACGCCGGTCGCCTGTGCCGCTTCGGCCAGCCGCTGGTTGATCTGGTGTGCCAGCTCCGTGCCGCCGGTCATGGATGAAATGACGATCGGCGCGCTCAGGGTCTTGCCGAACAACGTCACCCGGCTGTCGATCTCGCTGAGGTTCAGTTCGGGCAGCGCCCGGTGCATGAAACGGTATTTTTCGAGGCCGGTAGTCAGCCGGGGAAACTGCACATTGCGCTCCAGATTGATGCGAATGTGCTCGGTCTTGCGACTTTCGATAGAAGGCGAATTTGTATTCGTGACTTCGGGCATGGAGTGGTGTTCCTTATATAGGCGGCGCTATCCTACCTGAAGCAGGAGCCACGTGTCAAACGCGCCTTGTCGAGGCAACACTGGCAGGGCGTATCTTTATCAGTATAATCTGTCACCTGACGACAATACTGTCCCACAGGAATGGGAGGCACAACAGATGGCATCGACCGAAGAACGCGTGAAAAATATCGTTGTTGATTTGCTGGGTGTGGACGCTGATCGCGTGGTACCGACCGCGCGTTTTCGTGAAGACCTTGAGGCCGATTCGCTCGACCTGGTTGAGCTAATTATGGCGTTCGAGGAAGAATTCGGCGGTGAAATCACCGACGAGGACGCCCAGAAGATCACTACGGTTGGTGAGGCGATTGAGTACATCAACACGCACATGAACGCAAGTTGACACTCGTCCTGACTTGCGGGCAACCTGCCACCGACAGAAGGAGTAGCCGTTCACAAGACGCTACTCTTTTTGTTGTCCCGCCGTGTTCGGAGCAGACTCAGCAGGGCGGCGATGGCGAACAGCGCGACGCTGAGCCAGACGCCGCCTCCCATATTAGCTTCGATTCGGTAACCGCGCATGAGTTCCAGCCCGTGCATCGCGCCGGTATAGCCGGCCAGCGCGCCAACCAGCGCCACTACGGCGGCGACGTAATTGCGCCAGCTTCCCTGCGGCGACAACAATATCACAAGGCCGAGCGCGAGCGAAAACACCGCCAGCGCGAACTGCTGGCCATAGTTGCTGTCGTTGCGGGCGATGCTGAAATATTCCAGTGGCGGCAACTGCGCGACGGACAGCAGCCCGACGGCCATCAGGCTGACCCACCAGCCGGCTTGGCCGCGCCGGTAGCTTGTCGCCAGCGCGAAATACAGCGTAATGCAGGTCAGCACCAGCCGTAGCAACAGCGCCGCCAGCAGGGCGGGTTCGGTCGTCCGCGCGGCGGGCGGCAGGCTTGACCACTCGGCCAGATCGTAGCCGCCGAACGTCAGCGCGGCGCTGTTCGTGACCAGCCACGGCAGCGCGTATGCAATCAGCAGCCCGGCGGCCAGCAGCCACGGGCCAGCGTTTGCTGACGTGCGTATCTTTGGCGCGGACTGGTCAGCCGGTTTTGCCTGCCAGCCGGTCGATGTAAGCGCGGATTTGTGCATCTTCGCTGTCCTGAGCCTGGAAGAACCGCGTCATGAATTCGCTTCGCCGCTGGCGCAGAGCCATCGGCGCGACGGCGCGAATGTCGGCAACGGTGGCGACGTCACGACCGTCGGACGCGGCGTAGGCGCGCGCCGCTTCGAACATGGTGTATTCGGCGCGATGCGAATCGATCTCCAGCGCTTGCACCAGCTCCAGCCCAACCCGGACCGCTTCGTCATCGAGCGTGGTTTCCTTGAGCAGTTCGCGGGCCGCCATGATGTCTTCGCGGGTTTCCGCCGTCCAGCGTTCCCACTGGCGAATGAAGGCGACGCTGTTTTGACGGTACTGGCGCACGCGCTCGTAGACCAGACGGCGTTCTTCGAGAGACATCAGCCCGCGAACGTTGACGCGCAGACCGAGCCGGTCGAGGATCTGCGGGCGCAGGCGACCCTCCTCCGGGTTCATCGAGCCGATGAGCACAAACCGCGAACGGTATGTGCCGGACATTGCGCCGCGGCGCACGGTGTAACTCCCCTGAGCGGCGGCGTCGAGGATGGCGTCGACGATGGTGTCGTCGAGCAGGTTGATTTCGTCGATATAGAGCAGGTTCTTGTCGGCGCGGGCCAGAATGCCGCGTTCCAAACGAACCCGGTTTTGTTGTACGGCGATGCGCTCGTTGATGCCGCCAACGACATCTTCAAGCCGGGCGTTCAGCGGCAATTCAATCAGCTTGACCGGTTCGTAGTGAGAAATGGCCTCGCCGCGCTGGTAGCGCTCGTAACAGTCGGGGTAGAGGTAGGCGGCGTCCGGTGATTGCAGATCTTCAGGCAGCACGCCTTCCTCGCAATCGCTCACTTCTTCATCCGGCAACAGATCGACCAGACTGCGGACCGCCGTTGTCTTGGCGGTGCCGCGCGGGCCGATGAGCAGCACACCGCCGATTGCCGGATTAATGACCGCCAACAGCAGCGCGATACGCATTTCAAGCTGGCCGACAATGGCGAGGAAGGGAAAAGGCCGTCGTTCGGCCAGACCGAGGTCAGGCGGCGGAGCCGACAGAATGCGCTGCGCCCCTGCTGCCTGAAGCAGGCGCACCAACGCCGAGGGTTCCGCCGGCATATCTGACAACGTGTCGCTCATACCTTAACGCAACTCGCCGGCGCGATGCTGCTTGCGATAGGCCTGGCGCGCCTGCGCCTGCTGCGCGCGCTGCCGTTCCTCAACCGTTTCGTAGTCCAGCGGAGGAACAGGTGTTGGCTTACCGGAGTCGTCCAGCGCGACATAGACCACGTAGGCGTTGTTCACGACTCTGGATGTGCCGCGAATCGGATCTTCGGCCACGACTTCGACGCGGACTTCCATCGATGTGCGTCCCACATACGTCAGTTCCGCTTTGCACACCACCAGATTGCTGACGTAGACCGGCTCCATGAATGTCATCGAGTCGATGGCAACGGTGACAACCGGGCGGTTGGCATGTCGCATGGCGGCGATCGCACCTGCTTCATCGACCAGTTTCATAATGACGCCGCCATGTACGTTGCCGTGCGAATTCGTGTCCTGCGGCCCCATCAGGGCGCTCAGGGTTGAACGGGATTCTGCGATGCGTTTGGGCCGAAGCGATTCGGGCATAGGTCAATCAAGGTCGGGCGTCAGGTCTGAGATGCGCTGGAAGATTTCGTCATCCCATTCTAACACGTCCACCTTGTCAAAACCCAGGTCTGCGGCCATCGGCGGCAGGGGCACACGCGCGGTGATGCGAATGCGCGGCTGTGGGGCGGGGCGGTTCACATCGAGCGGACGCCGCTGATAGTTGCGCTTGCGGACAATCCGGCCATCGGGATAGAGATTACCGATCCACTCTCCGCTGGCCGTATAAACGTCGTATTCTTCACCGCGAACGTAGCCGATGTATTCGCCGCGCATATCGTAGAGATAGGGGCCGAGCTTGACGCCATGGGCGTCGCCGCGAGTGTCGAAGATAAAGAATGGTTTTTCCGGGTCGATCACGAACTTACGCATCGTCACATGCCCTGTGGGTAACAGAATTGAAAGGTAGCCTGTACCCCAGTATACCGTTCAGGTCGCCCCGAATGTCGTGGAAAACTTAAGAAGGCGGTGTGAAAAGTTGAGAATATATATTCTTCAACTCGCGCGCGGCTCGCGTCCAGCTAAACCGTGCTGCCTGTTCGTAACCACGGGCGATCAGCGTTTGCCGGAGCGTTTCGTCGCCAATCAGCCGCCGTAGCGCGCCGGTGATCGCTTCTTGGTCGGTTGGATCGACGAGAAGCGCTGCGTCTCCGGCGACTTCCGGCAGCGACGAGACATTCGACGTCATGACCGGCGTTCCACAGGCCATCGCTTCCAAGACGGGCAGGCCAAAACCTTCATAGAGCGAAGGAAAGGCGAAACAGAGCGCCCCGCTGTAGAGCGCGGGCAGATCGGCGTCATCGGCAAACCCGATCAGGCGGACGTAGGGCTCCATTGCCATGACGCGCATCGCTTCGTAGATCGGGTCGTCAAGCCAGCCCTTGCCGCCGGCGATCACAAGCTGGATGTCATGCCCTTCCCCGCGCAGCGCCGCCAGAGCGACGATCAGACGCTGGTAGTTTTTGCGTGGCTGCACCGTGCCGATAGAAAACAGGTAGGGCGTCTGGCCGAGGTCATACTTGGCGCGCACGGCCTCGATGCGTTTTGGCGATTCTTCGCGCCGGAAGCGCGCATCGACACCGCTTAACAGCACGGTGATTTTGCCCGGCGGCGTGTTGTAAAGCGCGACCAGATCATCCTTTGTCGCTTGCGAGTCTGCGAGAATGTGATCCGCGCGGTGAACCGAACGCGGCACGACAACGTCGAGGTAGGCTTTCAGTCGCGGGCTGGCCGTTTCCGGCACGCGCACGAATGACAGGTCGTGGACGGTGAGCAGCGTTCTGGTTCCCGGCAGGGTCGGCGGCAAGACGAAATCGGTCGCGTGATACAGGGCAACGCGGCCCGTGAACACCTCGACCGGCAGGGGCAGGCGGGCACGATGCCACAACCGGGCAAACCAGGTTGTCGAAATGG
>QGUR01000146.1 GCA_003242205.1 Chloroflexota bacterium
TCTATGGCGAAAGCTGGTCAACAGGCGATACGTATAATGCCGCCTTTGGGCAGGGCTACGTGACGACCACGCCATTGCAATTGATCAACGCCATCGCAGCGATAGCCAATGGCGGCACGCTGTATCGTCCGACCATCGTGCATGAGTATCTGGACGCGCAGGGCAATACCATCGAACCATTTGAGCCGGATGTGCTGCGTACCCTGAATCTGGAACTCCTCGGCGAGGACGAGATGATCACCCTGCTGCCGTTGGAGGACATGATCATGAAAGGGCCGAGCAGCCTGGCATGTCTGTGCGAGCAGAGCAGCCCCTACTACAACGAAGTGCGTTGCAATCCGGAAAGCTATACCAACACGGTCGATATCGACCCTGACCCGTTCCTGGAGGACCTGCGCCAGTACCGCGTGTCCCTACCCCCGATTGCTCCGTTCAGCACGCCCATCTGCAACGAACTGCGCTTCAATCCCGAATATACGCCGCCGTTCGTCAGCACGCGCAATATCCAACTGGCGCAAATGGGCATGCGAGAGACAATCATCAGCGGCACCGGCATGAACGCCAACCTGCCCTATGTGACAGTCGCAGGTAAGACCGGCACAGCCGAATACTGCGACGACATCGCCCGGCCGCTGGGCTTGTGCGTTCCGGGCAACTGGCCCGCTCATGCCTGGTTCGTGGCCTACGCGCCCTATGAGGACCCGGAAATCATCATCATCGCGTTCGTCTATAACGGCGGCGAAGGCTCTGCGAACGCACTGCCGATTGTCCGCGAGACAATGGAAGCCTACATGCGTCTGAAGGTAGAACGCGGCGGCACGCTGCCGGGGACCGCGCCGACGCAGCAGCCGGTCGCCACGCAATCCGTCCAGCCTCCGGACGCCGATAACGCCGGAGAACCCGATACACAATGAGGCGTACATGACGACTCTGATCGATGAAGAGCAGCGACAACGCCTGCTAGCTTACTGGGGACCGGCGCTGGCCGCCGGATTCTGCGCCTGGCTCGCATTCATGCTGTACGGCAAAACGCCGTTGATTCGCGCGTCTGGTCTGGCGCTGGTGATCGTCGGCGTCGCACTCACGCTACGGCCCTGGGGCGCGTTGCTCTCCTTCCTCGGCGTCATGGCGTTTGCCTTCAGCCCGGCGTTCTGGTCGCAGACCGGCGGCGCTGACAGCTTAAGCTTGCCAGCAGTGCTCGGCGCTGGCGTGCTGGCAATCCTCGGCGTCCTGCTGGCGCAGCGCCTGCTGCAGCGACGCGCGCTGGCGCTGGTTATCGGGCTGGTCATCTTCTCGCTGCTGTTCCTGCTGGTCGTCGGCAAGCCGGGCAGCCTTCGCCTGACCACGCTTCTGGCGGCGTGGGTGCTGTTCCTGCTGTGCGATGCGATTTTGGTGACCAACCCCCGGCCCGACGAGGCAGCGCCCGGCAACCTGCGTGCACGCCATACCGCCGGTCTATTGTTGCTACTGGTCGTCGGTGTACTCAACGATCCATTGTTCGCTCTGCTCATGCCGGCGGTGCTGCTGGCGCTGTTCCTCTCGCATGCCCGTCTACCCCGCTGGTACTGGGCGCTGTTGCTGGGCGTACTGGCATTCGGTAGCTATGGCATCGCCGTCGAATACATGGACTCGGGATGGTGGCTCTATCCTGCGGCTCAGGCCGAGGCTCTGGGCTACCGCACGCCGAACATGATCGCGGACGGCTGGCGAGCGCCCGCGCGATGGCTCTACCTCTTCGGCATGATTATCGAACAGTTCACACCATTCGGGCTGGCGCTGGGCGTGCTTGGTCTGGCGCGCATGTCTCGCTGGTATCCGCCACTCGGCGTCACGCTGATGGTGGCGTACGCGACATACTTCGTCTTTGGGCTCGTCTATTTCGGGCGCGACAGCGCTGTGCTGCTTCTGCCACTGCTGATGATTCAGGCGGTGTGGATTACCTACGCCGTCCATGCCTTCGGCCACTGGCTCCAACGCAGCGCCTCGCGCCACGAGGCGGTACGCTGGCTGGCTCCCGCCGTCTTCACTTTGCTGCCGCTTTTTCTCTTTTTGCGAGTCATGGGCATCTTATAGCGCGCGCCTGAAAATAAAGTATAGTAGTATCATTTCCTTCACAAAGTTGCGCGAGTTGCAGCCTCAACGGGAACCAGATGTCATGCGCGAACAAACGGTCGTCATCAAAGGCATCAAAGATGGCCTTTTGATCTCATTGAACCCGACCGAGGAATGGAACATAGTCACGGCTGACCTCGCCGCCCGGATCGATGAACAGATGGCGTTTTTCTCCGGCGCGCGCGTCACGGTGGATGTCGGCGAACGCCCGGTACGCAAGGATGAACTAAGCTCACTCAAGGCGCTGCTGGAACGTCGTGGCATTACGCTTCAGGCGGTATCGAGCGAAAGCCACACAACCATCGAAGCGGCGATTGCGCTCGATCTTCGTACCAGTAACATCTCGACCAATCACGCGCGCGATGGCGTTGACCCGGAGGCTGAAGGCGTCGCTTTTATCGTCAACCATCAGGAAGAAGATGGCAGCTACGGCATCATGATCCGCCGCACTGTACGATCCGGCAGGCGGGTACATAGTCTGGGGCATGTGGTCGTTTTCGGCGATGTGAACCCAGGCGCAGAGATTATCGCCGGCGGTGATGTGATTGTCTGGGGCCGCCTGCGCGGCAACGTCCATGCAGGAGCCAATGGCGATGAAAACGCGGTGGTCTGTGCGCTGGATATGATTCCAACCCAGCTTCGGATTGCCGGCCATATTTCGGTGTCTCCGGATGAAAAGCGGCGCAAACCACGCCCGGAAACTGCCTTCATCCGCGATAACCAGATTGTTGTCGAAGCCTGGAAATAACGACGTTTGCTGCCAATTACAGGGAAGCAACGCGGGGCGTACGAAAGGAAATACTTTATGGGGGCAAAAGTCGTCACAATTACATCAGGTAAAGGGGGCGTGGGTAAAACGACGACCACAGCGAACCTGGGTGTGGCGCTGGCGCGCATGGGCAACAAAGTTGTTGTCATCGACGCCGATATCGGCCTTCGCAATCTGGACGTCGTCATGGGCCTCGAAAACCGGATTGTTTACGATCTGGTCGATGTTGTCGAAGGCCGCTGCAAGCTACGGCAGGCGATGATCAAGCACAAACAGTTCCCCGAGTTGTATCTGATTCCCGCAGCGCAGACTCGGGACAAAAGCGCCGTTAGCCCCGCCGACATGATCCAGCTCACCGACCACCTGCGCCCGGAATTTGATTTTATTCTGATCGACTCGCCCGCTGGGATCGAGCGTGGTTTCCGCAATGCCGTTGCGCCGGCGGATGAAGTATTGATCGTCACCAACCCGGAAGTGTCGGCGGTGCGCGACGCCGACCGAATTATCGGCCTCCTTGAAGCCGAAAACAAAGGTCCGGGGCAACTTATCCTCAACCGTGTTAAGTCCGACATGGTACGTAAGGGCGAAATGCTGTCGGCGGATGACGTGACCGATATTCTCGCCATCCGGTTGATCGGCATTGTGCCAGAGGATGAAAGCGTCATCCCGGCGTCGAATTCGGGCACACCTGTAACGCTCAACGAGCATTCGCGCGCAGGCCAGGCGTTCCGGGATATCGCCCGCCGGCTGATGGGAGAGAACATCCCTGTTGTACCTGTCGACGAACCAAACGGCTTCCTACGACGAATCGTGAAGCTTTTTGTTAGTGGCAACGATGGCTAAAGGGGGCAAGTTCTATGTCGGGCTTTTTTGAACGGATGCTCGGGCGTAATGCCCCCAAGGGGAGCAGCAGTAAAGCCAAGGAACGCCTGCAGTTCGTCCTCGTTCACGACCGGATTAACCTGCCGCCAGAACAACTTGAAGCGATGAAGCAGGAAATCCTGAGGGTCATTTCAAAATACGTGCGCGTGGACGACAAGAAAGTGGACATCGCGTTGCAGCAACGGGATCGGGATAGCCTGCTGGTGGCTGAAATCCCATTTCAGAAGCGACGCGAGCGCGAAGAGCCGGAGGAGGATGAAATCGAGGGCAAGCCGCAGCTCGGCGACGAAACCCCGCCGGCCAGCAACCACATTGAAGGCGGCGAAAGCGGCGAAAGCGGGAGCAAGTCGCGCAGGAACAGACGCTAGCGGAACCGCTCCTTCAATTCGCCGGAGGCGTCAGGTATAATCCGGCGCGCGTCTGACCGGCTAAGTGTAAGGTTTTTGACCTAGTTTGTCATGAATCAATCCAGGAGTATCTGGCGTAAATTCGATTTCGTTTTACTTGGCCTGACGCTTGTCCTGACCCTCTTCGGCGTCCTGATGATCGCCAGCGCGACGCGCGACGCCATCGACCCCGATATCATCAGCCGCGTCCCCGACCAGATTCGCTACACGATCATCGGCCTGATTGTTCTTTTCATACTCGCAGCCATTGACTACCGGCTTCTAGGCGGCCTCCACCATTGGCTGTATATCATCATGATCGGCCTGTTGCTGCTCGTCAGGGCCTTCGGCGTTCAGGGCGATGCAGGCGCGCAGAGCTGGATCAATATCGGTATTCGCATTCAGCCGTCTGAAATTGCCAAGATTCTGATTATCATCACGCTCGGGCATTATCTGGCGCAGAATTATCACCGGATGGACAGCGTCTTCACCGTGCTTAAGTCGCTGATCCATGTCGCCGTGCCAAGCCTGCTGATTTTCCTGCAGCCCGACCTGGGTATGGCGATCGTATTTGGCGTCATGTGGCTAACGCTGGTATGGGCGGCGGGCCTGCGCCTGAAACATATTGCGATGTTTCTCCTCATCCTTAGCCTCAGCGCGCCCATTACCGTGCCGTTTGCCTGGGCGCAGATGGAACCCTATCAACGATCACGCATTACCTCGTTTCTGCTGCCGGAGAGCGACCCCGACGCTTACTACAACATTCTGCAGGCGCGCATCAGCATCGGCAACGGCGGGCTGATCGGACAGGGCTATGCCAGCGGCACGCAAAATCGCTGGCGTTTTCTGCGCGTGCGCCACACCGACTATATTTTCGCCGTCATCGCCGAGGAGTTTGGATTTGTCGGCGGCATGACCGTCATGGGGCTGATCGGCGCTGTCATCATGCGTATCCTGCGCGCGGCGCGCAACGCGATCGACCCGCTTGGCAGCCTGATCTGCTACGGCGTGGCATCGTTTATTTTCTTTCAAACGGTCGTTTCCATCGGCATGAATCTGAGCCTGCTTCCGGTGACGGGCCTCACGCTGCCGTTCATCAGTTCGGGCGGCACATCGCTGCTTTCAACGCTGATGGGCATCGGGCTGGTGGAAAGCGTCATCATGCGCAGCCGCAGCGTGTAGCCACTTACACGCGCTTCGCCACCATTGCCGCATCCATAGGAGTGAAGATTACGTGACAAACGAGATAAAACGTCCGGTTCGCACGCGATTCGCGCCCAGCCCAACGGGCCCGCTGCACATCGGCGGAGCGCGGTCGGCACTGTTTGGCTGGCTGTTCGCCCGCCACCATAACGGGCGCTTCATCCTGCGGATCGAGGACACCGATCAGAGTCGTTTCGATCCCGATTCCCTGCGCCTCATCACCGACGGGCTGCGCTGGCTCGGCATTGTGTGGGATGAAGGGCCGGACATTGGCGGCCCATACGGCCCCTATGTGCAGTCGGAACGCCTCGCGCTCTATCAGGAATGGGCGAACTGGCTGGTGGAGCATGACCGGGCGTATCGCTGCTACTGCACCTCCGAACGGCTGGAGCAGGTCAACAAAGAGAAGCAAGCTCGTGGCGAGCAACCGGGCTACGACCGCCACTGCCGGAACCTGTCCGACGAAGAGCGCGCGCGCAACGAAGCAGAAGGCAAGCCGTTTGTTATCCGGCTCAAGGTGCCGCTGGAAGGCCAGACGATCGCTCAGGACATTGTGCTCGGCGAGGTGAAGGTCGATAACAGCACGTTGCAGGATATTGTGCTGCTGAAAAGCGATGGCTTTCCGACCTATCATCTGGCGCACGTCGTTGACGATCACTTCATGGAGATTTCGCACGTCACGCGCGCCAATGAATGGCTGCCATCGTTGCCGCTCCATATCCTGCTCTGGCAGGCATTCGGCTGGGAAATGCCGGAATACGCCCACTTGCCCGTACTCCTCAACCCCAACGGCAAGGGCAAGCTCAGCAAACGCCATGCCGGATTTACCGAGGATGGACGGCAAGTGCTGGTGCTGGTCGACGAGTTCAAGCGTGCGGGCTATCTGCCACAGGCTGTTGTGAACTTTCTGACCAACATCGGCTGGACGTTTGGCGACGATCGCGAGATCTTCAGCGTGGAGGAAGCAATCGAACGCTTCGACCTACGCGACGTGCATCCGTCGAACAGCCGCTATCCGATTGAGAAGCTCGACTGGCTGAACGGCGAGTATATTCGCGCCATGTCGCCGGACGAACTGGCGCCGCTGCTGCGCGCGCCGCTGGAGCAAGCCGGTCTGACAGTCGATATGGAACGGCTGACCCGTGTCGCGCCGCTGGTGCAGCCGCGCATCAAAACGCTGAACGACGTCGTCGACATGGCGGGCTTTTTCTTCCGCGACCAATTCCAGCCCGCGCCCGCCGAAAATCTGTTGCAGAAAAACGTCAATGCTGAGCAGACACGCGCCGCGCTCGATCAGGCGCACACCGCGCTGTCGGCGGTCGAAGACTTCACGCACGACACGCTCGATAGCACCCTGCGCCCGCTCGCCCAGACGCTTGGTCTGAAACCGGCAGCCCTGTTTGGCATGCTGCGCGTGGCGATCACCGGGCAGACAGTCGCAACGCCGCTATTTGAAACCATGGAAATTCTGGGAAAGCAGACTTGCCTGCAGCGCATCGAACTGGCCATTGAAAGCCTGGCCAAACTGACGGTCTAGCGCTGTTCTGGTGTGAACCAAACCTGACAATAGCCCCTCTCCAGCGAATAGTGCTGGAGAGGGGCTATTGCGTGGGCGTGTTTTACATCGCCGGAGCGGTAAAGCGGAGGATCATACCTGCACCCGGCGGCAGGAAGCTCGTGCCGGTGCTGACAAGCAGGTTGCCGGCATCATCAACCACGATGCCGTAAGGCGCTGTCAAACCATCGACAACAACCTCTCCCGCCGTCTCACCGACTCGCAGAATCTGCCCCGGCAGCGGGCCTTCCGGGCCAAAACCGGCAAACAGTGACACCACGTAAACCGAGCCATCAGGCGCGATGGCGACATCGGTCAGCGTGTTATAGCCGCCATAGGAGGCCAACAGCTCACCTTCAGGCGAGAATTGTTCGACCTTCCCTGCCCCCGGCGCGAGTTCCGCGCCCAGATAGCTGACCCACAGGTTCCCCTCAGCGTCGAAGGCGAGGCCAGTTGGGACCGGATTGTCGGGCCAGACGATGAACGGAACCAGGCCACCTTCAGGCGTCCATGTATAGAGCGTATTGGCCCCGGTATCGAGCATGTAAATCGTGCCGTCCGGCCCGATTTCGATATCGGTCGGGTTGGTATCCAGACCGTTGCCGTCGGGATCGAACGTCACCTCATAGGTGTAAAGATCGACATACGTCAGCAGGTTGTAATCCTGCGCGTTGAACAGCAGCGCCGAGGACATCAAAAACTCGGGAACCGCCTGAGGCCCCGGGCCGTTGACGATCACCCACAGGCCATCCTCGCTGAAAGCAACATCGGCAGCCCCGGCAATGCTGGCAGCGCTTGGCAGGTATTTGATGACCGCCTCCTGCGTTCCGTCCTCAGCAATCGCGACCACGCTGGCAGACATCCCGAATGGCATATCGCCGTCGGGCGTCTGGATGATGCTGTCACCGCCGGGGCCAACAAGACCGACGTACAGACGACCATCAGGACCGATGACCAACTTGCGCGGATAATCCAGTCCCTGAGCGACGATCTCTGCTCCCGGCGGAAGCGGAGGAAGCTGTGCAGGCGGCGGGCCAGCTGGTTCGGTTGCTTCGGAAGCAGGCTCATCGGTGGGTGCGGCAGTCGATTCCTCGGTTGGCTCCTCACCGGGAACCTCCGTGACTTCCTCCGTCGGCTGCTCGCCCGGCAGATCCGTTTCTTCAACGGGTGGCTCGGTAGCCTCTTCGGTGGCGTCCTGCGCGCTAACCGGCAACGCCAGCGCCATCAGCAGGATCATGAGTACTACCCAGCGCTTGGTGACGTTCATATGCTACGCTCCCTCCGTCTATTTAAAAGACATATCAGACAGTCTCACAAAATGCGAAACTGCTATAGTCATTATATGCAAGTACATATTGAAAAATAGTCTTAAATTTTTCCATTTTCGCGCCTGAAAGACGGAAAAATCGCCAAGAAAAGCCTTGAAACTATCGCAGCGACATGCTAAGATGCAGCTTAGATAGTGGGGGATAGTTCAACGGTAGAACAACGGGTTCTGGCCCCGTCGATCTTGGTTCGAATCCAGGTCCCCCAGCACACAAACAAACTGCCGGTGAGATGCCGGCAGTTTTTGTTTCAACTTTTCCCTATCCTCTCTGCAAGCAGACACACAGCTTTGTCGCGACCGCAAAAGCCAGCCCATCAGCATAGAAAGCCGTCCGACGAAATGGTACAATTTCTCGACTTAGGATCGACAAAAAGTCCATTCACGAACAGAAAGTCAGGGCATGGCGACGGAAGCACCCAACACCGCAGCGGAAAACGAGAGTAACACCCCTCGCAAAGACTTCATCCGCGAAATCATCGACGAGCACAATCGCACCGGCCGCTTTGGTGGCCGTGTGTATACCCGCTTTCCGCCCGAACCGAACGGCTATTTGCATATCGGTCACGCCAAGTCAATCTGGCTGAACTTTAGCATCGCCGACGAGTACGGCGGCAAGACTAACCTGCGCTTCGATGACACCAACCCGACGAAGGAAGAGCAGGAATACATCGACTCCATTCAGGAAGATGTGCGCTGGCTGGGGTACGAATGGGAAGAGCTGCGCTACGCATCTGACTATTTCGACCAGTTGTATGAGTGGGCAGTCCAGCTTATCCGTGACGGCAAAGCCTATGTCGATCACCTGTCGGCGGACGAAATCCGCGAGTATCGCGGCACGCTGACCGAACCGGGCAAAAACAGCCCCTACCGCGACCGTTCGGTAGAGGAAAACCTCGACCTGTTCGAGCGCATGCGGAAGGGCGAATTCGCCGAAGGCGAGTGCGTACTCCGCGCGAAAATCGACATGGCGTCGCCGAATATCAACCTGCGCGACCCGGTGATGTACCGCATTCTGCACACCAGTCACCCGCGCACCGGCGACGAATGGTGTATCTACCCGACGTATGACTGGGCCCACGGCCAAAGCGACTCGATAGAAGGCATCACGCATTCGATCTGCACGCTGGAATTTGAGGACCATCGCCCGCTTTACGACTGGTTTATCGACCAGCTTGGCATTCATCACCCGCAGCAGATCGAGTTCGCTCGTCTTAATCTGAGCTACACCGTTCTGAGCAAGCGTCGCCTGATCCGGCTGGTTCAGGAAGGCCATGTGAACGGCTGGGACGACCCGCGAATGCCGACGATTTCGGGCCTTCGCCGCCGCGGCGTCACGCCGAAGGCCATTCGCGATTTGTGCGAAATGACGGGCGTCAGCAAGTCCAACAGCGTAGTCGACATCCAGATGTTCGAATACTGCGTGCGTCAGGACCTGAATAAAGTCGCGCCGCGCGCGATGGCCGTTCTGCGCCCGCTCAGAGTCGTCATCACCAACTATCCCGAAGATCAGACTGAGGAATTCGAGGTTCTGGTCAATCCGGAAGACCCCAGCGCCGGAACACGCCTACTGCCATTCTCGCGCGTCCTTTACATCGAGCAGGACGACTTCATGGAAGACCCACCGCCGAAGTATTACCGCCTCGCCCCCGGACGCGAAGTGCGCCTGCGTGCGGCCTACTTCATCAAGTGCGAGGAAGTGATTAAGGACGAGGCGGGGAACGTGGTCGAGCTGCGCTGCACCTACGACCCGGCGACACGTGGCGGCGACGCGCCGGACGGGCGCAAGGTCAAGGCGACGCTGCACTGGGTTTCCGAACAGCACGCGATTGAAGCCGAGGTGCGGCTATATGACCGCCTGTTTACGGTAGAAGACCCGACCAGTGACCCCGACAAAGACTTCCTCGAGTTTCTGAACCCGAAGTCGCTGGAAGTGCTGACCGGCTGCAAACTGGAGCGCAATCTGGCAAACGCGAAGCCGGGCGAGCGCTACCAGTTCGAGCGTATCGGCTATTTCGCGGTCGATCCCGATTCGACGGACGGCAAATTGGTCTTCAACCGCACGGTCACGCTACGTGACGAATGGGCCAAATTGCAACAAAAAAGCGGCCGCTAGCGCTGCTCAGAGGTTTCGATGACGAACCCGCCCGACCCGTTTAAATCTCGCCTGCTGCGCTCCAGCGGCTTTGGCGTCGCGCTCGCCGTCTTCGGCATCGTCGCCTTCGTCATCTTATGGAATGTCTTTGGCAGCGCGGGGTGGGAAAACGCCCCGCGCCTGCTTGCCTCGCTCTGCCTCCCTCCCCTGCTGATCGCCGGAATTATGGGCGTCTATGCGGTAGGGAAGCGAAGATGAAAATGTAGCGGCGCGAAGGCGCACCAGACCGGACAACGTAGACCGGCGTCAGGAAATGACCAGGCTACCTTCACGCGCCGCTGCCTGCAGCAGTGGCATGACTCGTTCCCGGGCTGCCTCAAGCGGGCCGGGAATGGTCGCGCCCGCTGCCTGCCGGTGGCCGCCGCCGCCTAAGCTGAACGCCACCTGCGACACATCGTAACCGGGCTTGCTCCGCAGGCTGATTTCGATATCGCCGTTTGCCTTTTCCCGAAAGACAACCGCGATCATCGCCTGCGTTACCGAATTGAGCAGGCTCACCATGTCACCGTTGGTCTTCTCATCGGCGCCCGCACGACGCAGGTCCTCTTGTGTGATGACGCCAGAGATGACAGCCCCCTGCAGCGTGACGGACGGCAATGCATATTTCCACAGTTCGA
>QGUR01000147.1 GCA_003242205.1 Chloroflexota bacterium
ACTCGACCCTGCGCTGCTGCGACCGGGCCGTTTTGACCGGCAGGTCACCGTTGGCCTGCCCGACCGCGCGGGGCGTCTCAGCATCCTGAAAATTCACACGCGCGGCAAACCGCTCAACGATGACGTCGATCTGGAACAACTCTCCAAAGCGACGATTGGCTTTTCCGGCGCGGACCTCGCTAATCTGGCGAACGAAGCCGCGCTGACTGCGGCCCGTCTCTCTCACCGCAAGATCATGATGAGCGACTTTCTGGACGCGCTGGACCGCATCCTGCTGGGGACCGAAAGCCCGCCGCTTTCCAACGAAAAGGAACGCCGGCTGGTGGCCTATCACGAGGCGGGTCATGCGATCGTCGCGGCGCTATTGCCCGGAGCCGACCCGGTGCTGAAAGTCACGATCATCCCGCGCGGTCAGGCGCTTGGCGTTACCGCCATGCTGCCCGATGATGACCGGCGCAACTATCCCAGCGCCTACATCCGCACGCAGATGGCGGTCGCGCTGGGCGGGCGCGCGGCTGAGGAAATCGTCTTCAATGAAGTGACCACCGGCGCGTCAAACGACCTGAAGCGCGTCACCGACCTCGCCCGGCGCATGGTCACCCAATTCGGTATGAGCGACGCCATCGGCCCGCTGAACTTCGGCGACGACGAACGCCAGCCCTTCCTCGGCTATTCGCTGGCGCAGGGGCGTGAATACAGCGAAGAAACCGCGGCCAAGATCGACGCCGAAGTGCGGAGGCTGGTCAAGGAAGCGCACGAACAGGCGCTGGAGCTGCTCCGCAAGCACCGTTCTGAACTGGATGCGCTGGCGCAGGAACTGCTCGAAAATGAAGTCGTCGAGCGCGACCGCGTGCTCGCCATCGTCGGCCTATCCGACACGGAGGAGCGAGAGGCAGAAGAGTATACGGCTTTCCTCTCGTCAAAGCAGGACGGCATCGAATAACGGAATAACGCTTCAGCTCTCGCAAGAAAAAAGCGGGCGTCTCTTTTCCAGAGAGCCCGCTTTTTTCACGCTTCGCCAGGGAGCTACACTTCCTCAACCGGTTTATGCTGGGCGATGATGTTCTGCGCCAGATGGGCCGGGACCGTCTCGTAGTGGCTGAACGTCATGGTGTAAATGCCGCGCCCGCCCGTCAGCGAACGAAGATCATTGCCATATCGCATCATTTCAGCCAGCGGCACCTGCGCGCGGATCGTGCTTTTCGTGCCCTCAGTATCCATACCCTGCACTCGCGCCCGGCGTGTATTCAGATCGCTGAGGATATCGCCCATCATCGGCTCTGGCACGATAATCTGTACATCCATGACAGGCTCCAACAGCACCGGCTTGGCCTGCGTGAAGGCCTCCTTAAACGCCCCGCGCCCGGCAATCTGGAAGGCGATGTCCTTCGAGTCCACCGGATGCATCTTGCCGTCGTAAACAACAGCCTTGACGTCGACAATCGGATAGCCGGCGAGAATGCCCTCGGCCAGCACCTGTTGGATGCCCTTTTCGATGGATGGGAAAAATGTCGCCGAAATCGCGCCGCCGACCACCTCGGTTTCAAACTGGAAGCCGTTGCCGGTGTTCGGTTCGACACGCAGCGTGACTTCGCCAAACTGGCCCGCGCCGCCACTCTGTTTTTTGTGGCGATAGGTGGCAGACGCAGTTGCCGTGACGGTTTCCTTGTACGGCACGCGCGGCATCTCGGTATCGACGCTCACGCCCAGCTTTTCCGCCCGGCTGATGGCTACCTGAACGTGAACATCGCCCATGCCTTCGAGGATGGTCTGTTTCACGTCCGGGTCCTGCCGCCAGCGCAATGTCGGGTCGCTTTCGACAAGGCTGTTGAGGACCTGTCCCAGCTTGGCGCTGTCACTCTGCGTCCGCGGAACCAGCGCGACCGCATAGAGCGGATTGGGTAGTTCGGGCTGGGTGATCTGGATCGGGTTGTCCTTGGTCGTCAGCGTATCCCCGGTTCGGGTATTCGCCAGCTTGGTGACGACGCCGATATCGCCCGCATGCAGAACGTTATTAGGCGCGCTGATCTGCTCTTTGCCCCGCAAAATCAACAGAGTGCCCAGGCGCTCCTCCTGCTGCCGGTTGACGTTGTAATAACGGCTATCGCCGCTCAGCGAGCCGGAGAAAATGCGGAAATAGGTCATCGTGCCGACAAACCGGTCGGTTGTGGTCTTGAAGACATATGCAGCCAGCGGCCCGCTGTCCTCTTGCGGCGGCATCAGGAACGCCTTCTCGCCGTCCGGCTGGATGTACTGAACGCGGCGATCCACCGGCGGCGCGACATAGACGATCAGGGCTTCCAGCAGCGGAATCGTGCCGATATTCTTCGTGCCCGACGTGACAAATACAGGCACGGTCTTCAGATAAGCATCGCGCGCGGCCTTTCGCATGCCGTCACGAATTTCATCGAAGCTCAGGTCGCCTTCGGCAAAATATTTCTCAATCAGCGCGTCGTCGGCCTCGGCAGCAGCTTCGACCAGAGCCAGACGTGCGGCAGCGGCGGCCTCCTCAAGCTCCGGCGGCAAATCCGCGCGGTCCTTGCCCGCATCGTAATAGGCCTTCATCGTCAGCAGGTTGACCACGCCGCGGAAATCCGCTTCGGCTCCAATCGGCAGCATGACGGGGATGAACTTGTAATCGGGAAAGTTTTCCCGAAGGCTATCGAGCGCCTGCTCAAAATTGGCATTCTCACGATCCATCTTGTTGATCGTGACGATAATCGGCTGCTGATAGGCCTCGGCAAACTCCCACGCAAGCTGCGTGCCAACTTCAACGCCGGATACCGCGTCAACAACCACCAGTACCGAGTCGGCCACCCGGATGGCGCTTTTCACCTCGCCCTGAAAATCCGTATATCCCGGCGTATCAAGCAGATTGATCTTATAGTCCTCGAATTCGACCGGGATGAGCGACGTCGAGATAGACAGGCCGCGTTCGCGTTCTTCTTCATCCCAGTCGGATACAGTATTCTTTTCTTCAATCCTGCCCAGTCGGTTGATGGCGCCGGTGTTGTATAACAACGCTTCCGCGAGGGAAGTTTTCCCGGCGCTTTGGTGGCCCACCAGGACAACGTTCCTTATCCTGTCACTTGTATACTCTTTCATGAGGAGTGCCTCCCGGCAAAGAGATGAACGAAAATAGTCTTTTGCGCCTGGCGCGTAGTGGCCTTAGTTTAAGACGCCGGGAAAACGTTGTCAAAGGATGGCGCGGCTCCGCAACACGCTCGCCGATCTTCAGCGACCGTTGCCGGACAATTAACGAACTATGTCATGGCGGAAACCGGTACATCCATCGCTGTTTTGAAACCGGCCGGAGAGGATTTTTTGAAGCTCGACTTTTGATATTTTCGCAAGCCCTCACACTAGGTGAGGATTTGCATGACGTGACGCCCAAAATAAAAGGGCCGGAGGTGATCTGCCGGCCCCTGTGATGTCTGATACTCGCCAAACCAGTGACGAAAGGTTTTCGACAGGGCTTGCTTTCCCTGCCGAGCTATGCTCAGCTTCCTTCCCTCTCTCCACCGCTTTACGAGCGATGGAGAGAGGGTTGGGTTGAGCCTGTATCGCTTCGGCTTCGAGGCTAGTTGCCCAGCGCCGCGCCCGGACCGCAGCGATCCGGCGAGAAGATATAGACGTAAGTCTTGCCGGGTTCGTTGAGATCCGGCCCCATAAACTGGTACTCGTTCGAGGACAGCGCCCACAGGCTGTTGCCGCGCGGGCTTTGCGCGATCAACTGGTTCACGCCGCTGTTAACCGCAACCTCAAGCGCCGCACGCATGTCCGCGCCGCTGACGCTGAAGTCGGGTTCGCCGCTGCCGTCGCTGTTGATGTCCCACAGGTTGACACCATCTTCGACATTGCAGTAGCCCGCGACCGGCGCGCCAATGTCATATGCGTTGATACGACCGTCGTCGATCATACCGACGCAGTAGACAAGGCGGCGGCCGCTGATCACGCGTTCGAAATCCGCAATGCTGTAGGTGTTTCCATCGAAGATGAAGGTGTCGCCTTCGGGATTGATGCTCTGCGCGTAGAGACGGCTCTGGTTAACGAAATCCGTCATGCCAGACACTTCGTAGCAGTAGTTGCCCTCGCCGAGGATGAGGAGGTCTTCAGTGATTTCCCCGCCGCCGTCGATCAGCCCGTCAACCTGCGCTCCGCTGATGATCTGGACCGTATCATCGCCCTCGCCCATCAGGATGTCGCCATAAACGTCGGCATTTGTGCGAAGCGTTACGCTGTCGTTGCCGCCGTTCAGCGCAATGGCCAGCCGCTCCACATCAACGGTCGAAGGCAGCATCCCCTCTTCAAGCTGGCCGTTACCGCCATCAACGATACCGTTGATACTGACATGCTGGTTGCCGTCATCGCCGAGGATAGCGGCTGCTCCGCCGCCAACGTAGCCATCGGCGACATTGACCGTGCCATTGCCCAGTATCACGATGCCAGCTTCGCCTCCGAACACGGAGCCAGTGTTGTAGACATTGGTATTGCCCACGCCAAGAATGCCAGCCACATCACCGACAGCCAGGCCTTCATTGACGATGTTAACATTGCCAATGCCAGTAATCGCCGCGAGGCTGCCAGCGGCTTCGCCGGAGTTATTGATCGCCCCTTCACCCAGTAAGGCGATACCAACCATGTCCCCTTTAGCTCGACCGCTGTTGTTGATCGTGCCGCCGCCGCCAAACGTGACGTTGCCTTCTTCATCCAGCCCCAATTTGCCGATCAGGAGGATCGCGGCGCCGCCGCCGTTGACACGGCCGCTGTTGTTGATCTCGCCGTTGCCGAACAGGCCGATGCCGATCAGGTCTGAATTGATGCGGCCGCTGTTGTTGATCTCGCCATTCCCCGCGACCAGAATGCCGAGCAGGTTCTCCACAATCCGGGCATCGTTGTTGACGACAATGTTGCCCTCAAAGTCGACGTTGCCCTGAATGCCTGCAAACGGACCGAGAATCTGTTCAAGGAAGTCGATCGCCGGCACGTCTTCGAGTTCCTCTGGAGGCATGAAAATCGGGCCGTTTTCATCCAGCCTGATCTGGCCAAGCCCCAGAATGCCGACCATAGACTCGCGGATATTGCCGCTGTTGTTGATCTCGCCGTTGCCATACATGAGGATACCGAGTTCGCTCCCCACAATGCGGCCTTCGTTATTGATCTCGCCGTTACCGACCAGCAGCAAACCGAGGCCAACATCGCGAATGTTGCCGCTGTTGTTGATGGTGCCGCCGCCGGCGAAGTTGATGCTGTTGATGATCTGCGACAGATTGCTCAGGAAGTCGCCGCCAAGATCGGGTTCCTGACCACTGAAGATGGCGCCGATGAACGGATCGAGGATCGGCGCAAGGTCGTCGTAAGACAATTCGCCGATCAGGGCGATGCCGATGCCCGTTTCGCGGATGCGCGCTTCATTGTTGATCGTGCCGTTGCCATACAGACCGATGCCAAGAAGCTGGCTCGCGATTTTGGCGCCCTCGTAGTTGTTGATTTCGCCATCGCCAAGGAGCAGGATGCCAACCAGCGGCATATAATCAGTGCCGATTTCCCCCCAGTTGTTGATGACACCACCGCCATCGAAACCCAGGCTTTCGAGGCCATTTTCGCTGATGGGCAGACGTCCGGCAAGCAGAATGCCAACGACGTCCGAGTTGATTTCGCCGCTGTTGTTGATCTCGCCGCTACCATAGAGCAACGTTCCGATCAGGGGGCCATCGACATAGCCGCTGTTGGCAATCTCACCACTTCCGACCAGAACAAGCCCGGCGATACCACTTTCAATCACCCCATCATTGGTGATAGTTCCCGATGTATCAAGCGGGTTGAACAAGAAAGCCTCAATATCGTCCCCGGGGTTTCCGAGAAGAATGCCAATCTCATCAGCTGCGATATAACCCGCGTTGCTGATGTTGCCGCTGCCCTCCAGCCACAGGCCAACGGTTTCACCATAGAGAGACAGGTTTCCCAGCATCTCAATCGAGCCATTGCCCTGAAGGTGAACGGCGTCATAACCATAGATCGCACCCTGACCGCGCAGGATGATGTTGCCATCGCCAATCATCCAAACAGCATGACTGGGGCTGTCGATTACGCCATCCTTGCGAACGATCACCAGCAGGCTACCGCCCTGACTCAGAATTTCGTTCGCAAGGATCGCTCCATTGCGGATGATGACGGAGTCGTTACCACTGCCGACATCAAGCGGATCAGTTACCGTGCCGGAGCAGCGATAATCTTGATCATCGCCATTCGAAGAAACCAGATCACAGTCCGCGCTGGCTGGAACCACGGCCAGCCCGGTTATCAACAAAAGCGCCAGGCACAGCGCCAGACGAACGAACAAAGTGGGTTTCATGATTGTAAAGAAACTCCCTCGATGGAAACACGAAAACGCGGCAAACTCGAGTGGTAAGGTGCTGATTTCAGTATAGAAGCCGCGCCCGGAGAGAAGCGTTGATTTCATAATTTTTTTACGTTTAGTCCACTTTTTTTACGATATTTATGTCAATGAGGATTACAGACGAGGCTTAATGCGGAGCGATGGTCACGCAGGCTGTGCAGGTGGTTTTCGGCTACTCGCGGCGAGGCTTCGCTTGACAAAGCGAGAGGCCAATTCTATAATCCGGCCCATCTTACGGAAGGGGATGGCGACACGCCGGCGTGCCGGCTTATTGCGCTAGATTGACACGTGTTTTTGACCTCTGCCAACAGCGAACAGCTCGGTAGCTCTGCCTTGATGGCTTGAGTGAGCCGGGCTTTATTTTGCCCCATTCCCGCCCGCAGGATACCAAAATTCACCCGTGGGGGGCATAGATGCAGACTGAGTACATGTTGGACCCTGCAGCAGGCGATATGGATTTCGCTGCGCTGCTCGACGCTTCGCTCGCCGAAGAAGAGGCGGATCGAGGCGATATCGTCACCGGCACGGTGCTGGTCGTCGATAATCATGGCTTGATTGTGGATGTCGGGCTCAAGCGCGATGGCATTGTGCCGCGCAAGGATCTGGAGCGGATGGGCGTGGAGGCCTCGCAGTTCACCGTCGGCCAGGAAATCGACGTCATGATCGTCCGCACCGAAGACGAAGACGGCAACCTCGTCCTGTCAGTTTCGCAGGCGCAGCAGAGTACGGACTGGAAAGCCGCCGAAGAGCTGATGAATAACGATGAGATTTGGGAAGGCGTGGTCACCGACGCGAACCGCGGCGGGCTGATCGTCCCCTTCGGCAATCTGCGCGGCTTTGTCCCCGCCAGTCACGTTCTCGACCTGCCGCGCGGCCTGAACGAAGATGACCGCAAAGCGCGCATGGCCCGGCTTATCGGCCAGACGGTGAAACTCAAGGTGATTGAGGTCAATCGCAAGCGCCGCCGTCTGGTATTTAGCCAGCGCGATGCCCAGCGTGAAGACCGTGAAGCGCGCAAGGAACGCCTGCTCGATCAACTTCAGGAAGGCCAGAGCGTGGAAGGCACGGTCAGTGGCCTGCGCGACTTCGGCGCGTTCGTCGATCTTGGCGGTGCTGACGGTCTGATCCATATTTCCGAACTCGCCTGGCACCGCGTGAACCACCCGCGCGAGCTGCTGAAGGTGGGCGATAAAGTCAAGGTCTACATTCTGCGCCTCGACGCTGAGGGCAAGCGCATCGGCCTGAGCCTGAAGCGCCTTCAGGAAAACCCGTGGGCGCTGGTGGACGAAATGTACCACGTCGGCCAGTTGGTTGAAGGCACGGTTTCGCGAGTGGCCCAGTTTGGCGCGTTTATCAGTCTGGAACCGGGCATCGAAGCCCTGTTGCACACCAGCCAGATCAGCGACCCGGCCCCCGAAGACCCAACCTTGGTGCTGCGCGAAGGCCAGAAACTGCTTATGCGCGTGATCAGCATTGAATCTGAAAAGCAGCGTCTTGGCCTCAGCCTGAAGGAAGTGTCGGCGGAAGAGCGCGAACGCTGGGAGAGCGCCGCTGCCGAAGCCGCCGCTCAAGCTGGCGGTAGCGAAAATGACGACCTTGCTGTAGAATCAACGAGTCGAGCTGAATCGGCTGAGTAAATTCCGAGCGGTGTCTGCTCGATAATTGACTTTCGACTGGAGAGGAGGTGAGTAGCGAAGGTATGGCATCAGTAACCCTGAAACCGAATGAATCGCAGGAGTCACTGCTGCGGCGTTTCCGCAAGCGTGTCACCAACAGTGGCATCCTTAGCACCGTTCGCCGCAAGCGCTGGCATATCTCCAAGAGCGAGCTACGCCGAATCGAAAAGAAGAAAGCTATCCGCCGGGCGCGCCGTCGCCAGCGCAAAGCGATGTCTCGCTAAGCGCTGTACACGGGCGGTTTGATATGTATTTCGATGACCGCTGCCCCTATCCCGGCAGCGGCTTCTTGTTTTACAACGGTAACGACAGAGCAAAAGGAATGCTATGGCAAAAAAGGATGATAAGATCGAAGTCGAAGGCACTGTGGTAGAAGCCCTGCCCAACACCCAATTTCTGGTTGAATTGGACAACGGCCACAGAATTCTAGCCTATCTCTCCGGCAAGATGCGTAAGTATTACATCCGCATTCTGCTGGGCGACCGGGTTCGCGTCGAGATGAGTGTCTACGATCCCACGCGCGGTCGCATTACATACCGGTACAAAGAAGGTCAGCGCGGGCGCGAAGAAGAGGTCGAATAGACCGCTTCATCGCCGGATCACACATCGACATAAAGCTCGCGCACAGGCGGGCTTTTTCAGTTTGAGGCACGCACGGGAGATTATCGTTGCGCTACGCCCTCATCGTCGTCCTCGCGCTCCTTTACTGGGCAACACGCCTGCCTGCGCTGGACGCTCTACCTCTGCACAACGACGAAGGGCTGCATCTCACCCGTGCGGTTGAGGTCTGGAACCTTCATCCCTTCTGGCAAATCAGCGACGGCAAGATCATCAATCACTGGTTGATCGCCGCCTTCGATCCCCGGAACGCGCCGGTATTCGTGGGGCGCATCGCGACGCTCTTTGCCGGCATGGCCGGCGTCTGCGCCGGTTACGCGCTTGCCCGGCGCGCCAGCCGTAGGGGTAGCTGGCTTGCCGCCGTATTATGGATCGCCTGCCCGTACCTCTTTTTCTACGAACGCATGGCGCTCAGCGACGCCGAGGCGGGCGCGCTGGTCGTCATCGCCGTTCTCGCCGCCCTGCGTCTTGCCCGCCGGCCAACGCCGGCAAACGCCATCATCACCGGGGCGGCGCTGGCGGGCGCGATTCTATTCAAGTTCACGGCAGCGCCATTTGCCTTCACGGTGGCCCTCATCGTGATCGCGCTGGGAAACGCCCCGCTGCGGCAGCGCATGGCCAGTCTGGCGCTCGTCGCCGGGGTAGTCGTGCTAGCGTTCAGCGTGCCGCTTGCGTATTTAGCGCTGCGCGGCAGCGACTTCTTCTCCATCGCGCTGGGTTGGATCAGCAGCGGCGGCGGCGATATCGCCGTATCGGAAAACCTGCAGCGGCTGGCAGCGCAGTTGACGGATTTCGGCCCGCCGGTCTGGTCGCTGGCGCTCATTGCCGGGTTAATCGCCCTGCCGCTGACCGCCGGGAGACGCGGCGTAGTCCTGCTCCTCGGGCTGCTCGTTCCACTGGGCGCAATGGTCGTGCTGGGTACGGAGGTCTTGCCGCGCCACTACGTCGCCGCCCTGCCGCTTGCCGTATCGCTGGCGGGCGCAGGTCTGGAGGCGATACTGCGGCGGCTCTCCTCGCCCGCGCAACAGCTTGTTCCGGCAGGCGCGGCGGTTGCCCTGCTGCTGGCCTTCGCGCCGTTTATGCTGCAAGCCCGGCGCGATCCCGCCCAACTGCCTCTGCCCACCGCCGTACGAACGCAGTACATCACCGATCACAGCAGCGGCTATGGCCTGCGCGAAGCCGTACAGGACTTCCCCAATGCCCTGCCCTCGAACGCGGTTCCTGTCATCGGCAGCATGTTTCCCGATAGCTGTCGCCGCGCCAATTTCTACGCGACTGAAACCAGCATGCTGTGTGCCGATGCGCCGGGTATTGACGCCATCGAAACTGCGCTTGAGACGCATGGCAGCGTGTATGTCCTCGTCGATCATGCCGGGTTGATCGGCGTGGATGTGACGACATTAAATGTCAGGGCGTCTCAGATTGCGGCTTATCCGCGTCCGGGGGAAACGGGTGAAACGGCGTCGGTCGTGCTGTGGCGGCTGGAACGCTAAGCTAAGGCAGCAACTGGGCTTTATAACCGAAACGCACGCTGTTATCCAGCCAGCGCATCCAGCGAGGCTCCAGCAGATAAAGCGTCTGCCGTTCGACTTCGGCCTGAAATTCGGGAGGCAGCGCGAACTTCTCGACGTAACGCGCCACAATATCCTCGCGCCAGCCGGGATCATGCAGCGCGCGCGCCACGCCTTCAATTTGCAGGCCGCGAATTTCCTCTGGCCGCCAGACAGCCGGATAGATCGAAGCGGCGACATCGGGATGCCGCGCGAGATTCCGGCTGTGGCGGCTATCCGGCGACGACAGCCAGTAGAACCGCCAACCGGCATCCGATACATAGAAAACCGGCGCGGTTTGCGGCCTGCCGTCCGGCCCAATGGTTGCCAGATCGAGCGTTGACTGCGCTTCCAGAAACGCAGCGACGGCCTGCGTCTCACTCGACAGCATCGCCTTCGCCTCTCCCCTGCCGCGTCATCCCCTGCCACTGGTCATAAAGCGTGTTGCGGATGCCGATGCGCGCCAGCGCCCGCCCGACCGTTGTCTGCACCAGTTCGTCGATGGTCTGAGGCCGGTTGTAGAACGCCGGAACCGGCGGCATGATAATCGCGCCGTTTTCGCTGGCCTGCAGCATCAGGCGCAGATGGCCCGCGTGCAACGGCGTCTCGCGCACCATCAGCAACAGCGGTCGCCCCTCCTTCAACTGCACGTCGGCGGCGCGCGACAACAGATCGTCAGTATGGCTGTAGGCAATCGCCGACAGCGACTTGATGCTGCACGGCGCGACGATCATA
>QGUR01000458.1 GCA_003242205.1 Chloroflexota bacterium
ACCAGCGTCAGCCCCTTATGATTGACGTCGAGTTGCTGCGCCAACCGCTGGATGATGGCCGGCGTGCTGGCAGCGCCGCGGCGGAACAGCCAGGTCTGTAACCGCCCGTCGTTCGGCTGCGGCGGGTCGGGTTGCAGGTAGATGCCGCGAATCTGGCGGGCGGGGCTGAGATTGGCCAACAACTCGCGTTCGTCTTCAGATTCGCGCCGCACCTTCAACTGAACGGGTTTGCCGATATGCGTGCCCGGCCTGCCGTAGTAATCGCTGTCGCCATCGCCCAGACCGCGCAGCGTCAGGCGAATCTCGCGGCCTCGCGGCAGCACCAGTTCGGCCATTTCGTCCAGTTCATCCTGACTGACGCCAAGGTCGCCCAGATCGGCAGGATCGCCAAAATTGAGCACGTTTGCCTGCACAAAAGTCAGCGGGATCGACAGGGCTTCGTCGAAACTGGCCGGGAAGTCGCGGAACGTCCGGTACAGATGAATGAACGGCTCGGTTCCGGACAGCGACAGCCTGTTGTCCATATCCAGCGCGCGCACTTCGACGTCAATCTGAACGCGCAGAACGTCCGGGTCCGGAATGCCGAAGCTGCCAACACCCTGCGCCGCGTCGGAGGCGGCCTGCAACAGCGGGATGGGATCGGCGTACTTGCCGGTGAAGACGACGCTTGGATAGCCGAGCAGCGGACGATGAATCGTCAGGCTGTCACCCGCAAAGTAAGTATCGAGCGGTTCATCGGGCACCCGCGGCAGGCCGTCCATCCGTAACGGCTCGGGCTGGACGAACCGTTTGAAATGGGTCGTCGCCACCGGGGCCTGCGCTTCGTAGACCGGCTCTTCGCTCAATTCCGGCCCGCCGCTGGTCGCGTCCATCAGCCGCACGCGAAATTCATAGATATTGCCGTAGCGAAGCGGAATCGATTCCAGCCCGACGGGATTGTAAAGTCGCCCCAGTACGACCGCCTGGCTGGCCGCCTGTTCGGTTTTGTAAAGCGCCGCCGCGTCTTCGTCGGGCAGCACGAGCGACTTGCCGTTCCACTGCGCGAAATAGATCGGCAGCCAGAACTCGCTGTTGGCCTGATCGCCGTCAAGCTGCATCGGATGCACCTCAACCGCCAGCTCGCCCGTGTAGGTTCCCAGATTGATCGGGCCAAGCTGAAGATCGCCTTTGCTCTGCACAGCGGTGAGTGAGCGCCACTGCGCTTCGCCCTGCAGTCGCGCGTCGATGCGGTAGCCGAAGACGCCCATCGGCGCGTCCAGCCGCTTGCCCGTGCCGGGCTGGTCTTCGCGCTCCTTTAACTGCCGGTTCTGCCACTCACAGACACGCTCATCGTCCCAGGCCATGCGAATGCCGATGTCATGGACTGGCGGGAAGCCGTCGTCGTCTTCGACGAGCAGATTCTGGCTGATGGGCTGGTTGGTATGCACGACCTTGGCAAAGCCATCGTCATATTCGGCGGCGTCGATAAACACCTGATCGTAATTGCCGTCGGGGCTGGCCACGCCGAACAGCACCGGAAACAGCGCCGCCGCGAACAGCGGTCTGGCCGTTCCGGCTTCCAGCGCCGGAACCCGCGCGGCGTAGTGGCGCACGAAGTTGAAGTGCTCGTTCGGGGCAAGGTTGTCGAGATAACTGCTGCCCTGAGCGAGCGTTACATAGAAGATGCCTTCGGTTTCCATCAGGCTCAGTAACTGCGAGTCGAGAGCGACGGTTGCCTCGCGGATCAGCCCAAGGCGGCGCGCCAGCAACGGATGGCGCAGGCAGTAGGCGTAGACCTTGCCCCACGTAACTTCATTGGAGGACGGCTGAAAGGCCGGGTTTGGCTCCTTGGCCTCCCGGATTGCACAGTGATAGCTGTCGTCGGTCACAATTTCGGGGATGCGCGGGCGTGTGAAACCGGCGGCGACGCGATAGCTCGGCGCGACGTACTTGCGAACCTTCAGCGATGCCTTGGGCGCTTCCGCCAGATCGGCGGTGGAAACCGTATCCTTGATCTGAAACTGGCTTTGCAGTTCGGTATAGAGCGCGACCGCGTCGGGGAAGCTCGTCTGGGTCGCCAGCGGCAGCACGGCGTCGACCGGGTCGTGTTTCGGAAAACCGTCCGGCCCCGCCGTCAGGCGCAGTTCCAGCGCCAACTCGGATTCGGCGAACGGCACGCCCATGCTGGCCGGGTTGGGATAGCCTAGCGGCAGATCGAGCAGCGGATTGCCGTTCCACTGCGTGCTAAGCTGTGGCAGGATCAGCACGTTGAGCGACAGGTTGCTGCCGTCGAAGCGCTGGGGAAAGGTCATGATCGTCAGCCGATACTGGTCAAACATCAGGATCGCTCCCTTGGGCTAAGCAAGCTGGCGCGTTTCCTGCCAGGATTCGGAAAAACTGATGTTGATCACCAGAAAGATGCTGATGTCCAGACCGAACGTCACCTGAGCGATCATGTTGGTTGCGTCGGAGCCGGTCAGCCGCTGGATCATGCCCTTGGCTTCGATGTAGATCGTCACCGTGACGATGCCGCCCAGAATTTCGGCCCGCCCTCGGAAGAGCAGAAACGCGCCGACCGTCAGTTCGGTGCTGTTGAGGATGATCTCGACGCCGACCATGTAGAGCAGTGAGATCGTACCAATGACCGGCAGACCGACGTTGATTTCCGCACCGAAGCCGAAGGCCATTTGCAGGCTGGGGCCGGTCTTGATGTCCGCCGCGATGCGCAGATCGACCGAGCCGGTTGCGTAGATCGTGGCG